>NZ_JBHXPF010000009.1:0-115211 GCF_042718715.1 Streptomyces sp. NPDC058576
GTGTGGCCAGTTTATGCCCCCGCCCCGCGTAGCCCCCCCCCGGGGCGCGGGGGCGGACCCCCGCGGGAGGTCACCGGTTCGGCCGGTCCCCCGACCTCGCCGCCGCCGCCATCTCCTCCACCCGCGCCAGCATCGGCATCGGATCGGCGCCCACCGTCCCCGGCAGGAAGTCCGCGATCCGTTCCGGGGTCCACGGCCCCTCCCCGTACGCCGCCCGCAACTCCCTCGGCTGGGCCCAGACCGCGATCTTCGGGCCCGCGATCGTGTAGACCTGCCCGGTGATCCGCTCCGCCCGCGCCCGCTCGCTCAGCAGGTAGACGACCAGCGCGGCCACGTCCTCCGGCTCCCCGATCTCCTTCAGCTCCATCGGCACCCCGGCCGACATCCGGGTCCGGGCGACGGGCGCGACCGCGTTCGCCGTGACCCCGTACCTGTGCAGGCCCAGCGCCGCGCTGCGGACCAGCGAGATGATCCCGCCCTTCGCCGCGCTGTAGTTGGCCTGGGAGACGCTGCCCTGGTGATTGCCGCTGGTGAAGCCGATCAGCGTGCCCCCGCCCTCCTGCTTCCGCATCACCGCCGACGCGGCCCGGAAGACGGTGAACGTGCCCTTGAGATGGGTGGCGAGGACCGGGTCCCACTCCTCCTCGGACATGTTGAAGAGCATCCGCTCACGGAGGATCCCGGCCACGCAGACGACCCCGTCGAGCCGGCCGTACTCCGCCAGAGCCGTGTCCACGATCCGCTGCCCGCCCGCCATCGTGGAGATGTCGTCGGCGACCGCGACCGCCTCGCCGCCCGCCGCCTCGATCTCCTTGACGACGGACCGGGCGACCTCGCTGGTCGGTTCGGAGCCCTCGACGGAGACGCCGTAGTCGTTGACGACGACTCGCGCCCCCTCCGCCGCCGCGGCGAGCGCGACCGCCCGGCCGATGCCCCGGCCGGCCCCCGTCACGGCGACCACCCTGCCTGCCAAGAAGTTCCCCATGCCCGGCCCCTTCCCGCGGTTTCTGACGGACCGTTAGATTTTACGGGCAGTCGGACACCCCGGCACAAGACCCAGGAGGCCCCCATGTCCCTGCCGGCCGAATTCCACGAGATCGCGAAGCGCGTCAACAACTGGGGCCGCTGGGGGGAGGCCGACGAGCTCGGGACGCTCAACCTGATCACCGACGCCGTCGTCCGGGAGGCCGTCACCACCGTCCGCACCGGCCGCCGGATACCGCTCGCCCTGCCGCTCCGGCAGGACGGGGTGCAGAGCGGGCTCATCCCGGGCCGGATCAATCCGCTGCACACGATGGTCCAGATCAATCAGGAGATCTTCGGCCCCGGCACGGTCGCCACCAGCGACGACGCCGTCACGATGGGGCTTCAGGCCTCGACCCACTGGGACGCCCTGACGCACGTCTCGCACAGCGGGAAGATCTACAACGGCCGCCCCGCGGACACGATCACCGCCCACGGCGGGGCCCGGTACTCCTCGATCGCCTCCGTGGCGCACCTCGTCTCGCGCGGGGTGCTGCTGGACGTGGCCCGCGCCCGGGAGGTGGACCAACTGCCGGGCGATCATGCCGTCACTCCGGAGGACCTTGTCGCGGCGGAGGAACTCGGGGGTGTGACCGTACGGGCCGGGGACATCGTGCTCGTACGGACCGGGCAGGTGCGCCTCGCGCTGGCCGGGGACCGGAGCGCCTACGGCTATCCGTCGCCGGGGCTCTCGGTGCGCACGCCCGAGTGGTTCCACGCCCGGGATGTGGCGGCCGTCGCCAACGACACCCTGACCTTCGAGATCTTCCCGCCGGAGATCGAGGACCTGTGGATGCCGGTGCACGCGCTGCACCTGGTAGAGATGGGCATGCTCCAGGGCCAGAACTGGGACCTGGAGGCGCTGTCCGACGCCTGTGCGGAGGAGGGCCGGTACGCCTTCCTGCTCAGCGCGGCGCCGGAGCCGTTCGCCGGGGCCACCGGCTCGCCGGTCGCCCCGGTCGCGGTCCTGTGAACGGCCCCGGGGAAGGGCCCGCGGGTCTCAGGCCAGGTTGTCGGTGAAGAGGCAGGAGGGCGGTTCGCACGCCTCGCCGCCCTGGATCACGACCGCCGGCACGTCCGCGGCCCGGACCGGGCCGCTCCGGTCGACCTCGCACCAGATCTGCTTCCCGGCGCCCTCCGGCAGCCAGCCCCAGCGGTCCGCGAGCCCGTCCACCAGCTCCAGGCCCCGGCCGCCCGTGTCCTCGCCCTCCGCGTGCCGCTGGAGCGGCGGGCAGTCACTGGCGTCCGCGACCTCGACCCGGACGGTCCCGGCCGCTCCGGAGGCCCCGGCCCCGCCGAAGAGCATCCGCAGCACAGCGGGACAGCCCGTGTGGACGACGGCGTTGGTGACCAGCTCCGAGATCAGCAGGATGAGCGTCTCGGCGAGCGGCTCGTCATCCCCTATCCCGGAACCGACCAGGCGCGACCGCGCCCATCTACGGGCCCGCCCCACCTCTGCGGGATCCGGACCGACCTCCAGCTGAACCTGAAGCACCTGCACCGCTCACACCATCCGAACCGGCGGACACATCGCCTCGCGCCTCCTCAGGGTCACGGAACGTGATTCCCTTACGCGACAGCATGGTTGACGTACAGTCACCGCAACAAGCGCTTCGGGCATATTCCAGCGCGAAGGAGTACGCGTGGTGCATACTGTGCGACGCACGCTGCGGGGAGTCGAACAGGAGCGCGCAGAGACTGCGAGAAACGCTCTTCGGGCAGGCCCGGCACATCTCCGGCGAGAGCCCTCGCTCCGGACCGGAGCCGCCGCACAGGCCGCCCCCGGATCGCCCGGTTCCAGAACCACTCGCATCCCACGGAGCGTACCCGAGCCGGGCCCCGACTCCACCCGGTGACGAATCACGCAAAGGACACAAGCCGGTATCGACACCGGGCGGATGCGCTGTGTCACCCTCCGCCCCCTGCTTCCGGAACCCCCCGGCCGTACGCCCCCGAGCTGCCGGGACGCGGTCCCGCGACCCCCAGATCGGCCGCGAGCAGCTCCTCGGCCCCGGCCCCGGTGAGCCAGGACGCGGCCCGGAGCCAGGCCCGTTTCAGGTGGAGGTGAACATCTGCCTCCCAGGTGAAGCCCATCCCGCCGTGGATCTGGAGGCAGTCGCGGGCGTTGCGTACGGCCGCGTCGTCGGCGAGCAGTTTGGCCGCCGCGATCTCCACCGGGTCACCGGTCACGGCGGCCGCGTACACGGCGGCGCGGGCCGGTTCGGTGCGGGCGAGCATGTCGGCGCAGAGATGTTTGACCGCCTGGAACGATCCGACGGGTGATCCGAACTGCTCGCGTTCCCCGGCGTGTTGAACGGCCGCCTCGGTCGACCGGGCGGCGCTGCCGAGCTGCTCGGCGGCGGTGAGCAGCGCTGCCTCGTCGCGGAGTGCGGTCTCCTGGCGGAGTGCGCCGGGGTGCGCTTCCGTGGCTGCCGCACGCCCCGCCACCCGGTGCAACGGTGTCAGCGGGTCCATCGACCGTACGGGCCGGGCCGCGGCCACGACGTCCCGCAGCGCCTCCCCGGTGAGCGCGTCGGCGCCTGTCAGCACCGCGTCCGCCCCCTCCAGATGCGCCACCGGCAGGTCGCCGTCCACGGCCGTCACCACCGCCTCGCCCTCCGCGGCCCCCTTCACCAGGCCCGCCGCCAGGTGCGTGGCGACGAGCGGGCCGGGCAGCAGCGCCCGGCCCGCCTCCTCGAAGAGCAGCACCGCCTCGGGCAGCCCGAGACCCACTCCGCCCGCCTCCTCCGGCAGCCGCAGCGCGAAGAACCCGGCCGCGCCCAGCTCCCGCCAGAGCGAACGGTCCAGGGCCCCGCCCCGGTCCACCGCAGCCCGCAGGCGGTCCCGGTCGAACACCGCGCCGAGCAGGTCGCGCATACCGGACCGCAGGGCCCGCTGGTCGTCCGAGAGCTGGAAGTCCACGGTGGCCTCAGCGCCCCTTCGGCAGGCCGAGGATGCGCTCGGCGACGATGTTGCGCTGGATCTGCGAGGTGCCCGCGGCGATCGTGTAGGAGAGGGAGGAGAGCCGGTCCAGGACCCATTCCCGGTCCAGGTCGAAGGCGTCCGCCGCGCCCAGCACCTCCGCCGCCGCCTCGTACAGCTCCTGGCGGGCCCCGGAGTAGCGCAGCTTGAAGACCGAGCCGCCGATGCCGGGGACGCCTCCCGTGCGCTCGGACTCCGCCACGTTCCACTGGGTGAGCCGCCACAGGGCCCGGAACTCGGCGTTCAGCCGCCCGAGCCGCCGGCGCAGCACCGGATCGTCCCAGCGCCCGTTGCGGCGGGCCTCGTCGGCGAGCCCGTCCAGGGTGCGGCGGCAGGCGACGACCTCGCCGACGAAGGCGGTGCCGCGCTCGAAGGAGAGGGTGACCATGGTGACCCGCCAGCCGTCGTTCTCGGCCCCGACCCGGTTGCGTACCGGCACCCGGACCTCGTCGAGGAACATCTCCGCGAACTCCGCGGACCCGGCGAGCGTCCGCAGCGGCCGGACCGTGATGCCGGGCGCGTCCATGGGCAGGGCGAGCCAGCTGATCCCCCGGTGCTTGGGCGCGTCCGGGTCGGTGCGCACCAGCAGTTCGCACCAGTCGGCGACCTCGGCGTGCGAGGTCCAGATCTTGCTGCCGCTGATCACGTAGTCGTCGCCGTCGCGAACCGCCCGGGTCCGCAGGGCGGCCAGGTCGGAGCCCGCGTCCGGCTCGCTGAACCCCTGGCACCAGATCGCGTCGCCGCGCAGCACCGGGGGCAGCCAGCGGGCCCGCTGCTCGGCCGTGCCCTCGGCGGCGATCGTCGGCCCGGCGTGCAGCAGGCCGACGAAGTTGGCCCCGACGTAGGGCGCGCCCGCCTTCTCCGTCTCCTCCAGGTAGATCAGGTGCTGGGTCGGGGTGGCCCCCTGCCCGCCCGCGTCCACCGGCCAGTGCAGACCCGCGTACCCGGCCTCGTACAGCATCCGCTGCCAGGCGCTGTCGTACGCCCGGCGCGCGGGCCAGTCGTCGGGCGGGGGCTTCGCGGGCAGGCCGGGAAGGACAGCGGCCAGCCACTCCCGCAGCCGCCGCCGGAACTCTTCCTCGGCCTCCGTGTACACGAGATCCACCGCCCTGCCCCCGCCTACTTGTCCAGGTCCAGGCCGAGCATCCGGATCGCGTTTCCGCGCATCAGTTTGTGGACGGTCTCCTCGTCCAGTCCCTTGACGTGGTCGAGGGCGACCTCCTTGGTGTGCGGGAAGGTCGAGTCCACGTGCGGGTAGTCGGTCTCGAAGGTGGCGTTGTCGCGGCCGACGACGTCGAGCGCGGAGATGCCGTGCTTGTCGCGGAAGAAGCAGCAGAACATCTGCCGGTAGTAGTACGTGGACGGCGGCTCGGGGATCAGATCGCGCACCCCGCCCCAGGCCCGGTGCTCCTCCCAGACGTCGTCGGCGCGCTCCAGGGCGTACGGGATCCACCCCATCTGGCCCTCGCTGTACGCCAGTTTCAGCGTCGGGAACTTCACCAGCACCCCGCTGAAGAGGAAGTCCATCATCGAGGCCATCGCGTTGTTGAAGGAGAGCGAGGCCTGCACAGCGGGCGGGGCGTCCGGGGACGCGGCGGGCATCTGGGAGCTGGACCCGATGTGCATATTGACGACCGTGCCGGTCTCCTGGCAGACGGCGAAGAACGGGTCCCAGTAGCCGGTGTGGATGGACGGGAGGCCGAGATGGGTGGGGATCTCGGAGAAGGTCACCGCGCGCACGCCCCGGGCCGCGTTCCGCTTGATCTCCGCGACGGCCAGGCCGATGTCCCAGAGCGGGATGATGCAGAGCGGGATCAGCCGGCCGCCGCTGTCGCCGCACCACTCCTCGACCATCCAGTCGTTGTAGGCGCGCACACAGGCGAGGGCGACCTCCTTGTCGTGCGCCTCGGCGAAGGTCTGCCCGCAGAAGCGCGGGAAGGTCGGGAAGCAGAGGGAGGCCTCGACGTGGTTGAGGTCCATGTCCTTGAGGCGTTCGGCCGGGTCCCAGCAGCCGGGGCGCATCTCGGCCCGGGTGATGCCCTCCAGGGTCATGTCGTCGCGGTCGAAGCCGACGGCGGCGATGTTCCGCTTGTACGGGAACTTCAGGTCCTCGTAGATCCACCAGTCGGTCGGCGGCCCGTCCTGGTCCATCGTGATGACGTACTTCCCGCCCGTGTAGGCCAGCTCCCCGATGCCCGCCGTCAGCGGCTGCGGTCCGCGCTCGCGGTACTTCGCGGGGAGCCAGGTGGAGAAGAGGTGCGCGGGCTCGATCACATGGTCGTCGACGCTGACGATCCGAGGCAGTTCCGTGTCCGTCATGGTGTGCCGTCCCCTCCGCGCACCCGCGCACCGGGCGACTCCCCGGGTGCGGGCACTTTCTGATGGTCCGTCAGATGCACTGGCGGCACTCAGGCTAGCCCCGCACCCCTGGACCGACAAGGCGCGGAGCCCTACGCTCTCCGCAATATCTGACTGATCGTCAGTTCGGAGGGACCCCTGTGACCGCCGTGAACGACGTGACCGCGCTCGCCCGCACCCTGGGCGCCTCCCGCACCTTCTGGGAGCTGATCGAGGCCCGCGCCACCCTCACCCCCGACCGCCCGGTCCTGCTCCAGGAGGACCGGAGCCTGACCTTCGGCGAGCTGCGGGACCGCGCGGAGCGGGTGGCCGCCGGGCTGTACGGGATGGGCGTACGGGCGGGAACCGTCGTCGCCTGGCAGCTGCCGACCCGGCTGGAGACGGCCCTGCTCTCCTTCGCCCTGACCCGGCTCGGGGCCGTGCAGAGTCCGGTCATCCCGTTCTACCGGGACCGCGAAGTGCGGTTCGCGCTGAGGGAGTCGGGCGCCGCGTTCTTCGCCGTGCCGGGCGTCTGGCGCGGCTTCGACCACACCGCGATGGCCGAGCGGATCGCCGGTGAACTCCCGGACCCGCCAAGGGTCTTCGAGGCCTACGACATCCTCCCCGACGGCGACCCGACGATCCTGCCGCCCCCGCCGGAGAAGCCCTCCGGCGAGGAGGTCCGCTGGATCTACTGGACCTCAGGCACCACGTCCGACCCCAAGGGCGTCCTGCACACCGACCGCTCGCTGATCGCGGGCGGCTCGTGCCTGGCCCACGCGCTGAGACTCCTGGCGGACGACGTGGGCTCGATGGCGTTCCCGTACGCCCATGTCGCCGGGCCCGACTACACGGTGATGCTGCTGCTGTACGGGTTCCCGGCGGTGATGTTCGAGCAGTTCGCGCTGCCGGAGGCGCTGGCGGAGTACCGACGGCACGGGGTGACCGTGGCGGGCGGCTCGACAGCGTTCTACGCGATGTTCCTGGCCGAGCAGCGCAAGGAGCCGGGCACGCCGCTCATCCCCTCCCTCCGCCTCCTCGCGGGCGGCGGGGCGCCGAAGCCGCCGGAGGTCTACCACGCTGTGGTGCGGGAGATGGGCGTCCAGCTCACCCACGGCTACGGCATGACCGAGGTCCCGATGATCACCATGGGCGCCCCGGACGACACCCCGGAGCACCTGGCCCTGACCGAGGGGCGGCCACCGGAGGGCATGGAGATCCGGATCACCGACGAGCATGGCAAGCCGCTCCCGTGCGGCGTGGAGGGCGAGGTACGGCTGCGCGGGGAGGCGGTCTGCCGTGGCTATCTGGACGCCGCCGCCGGCGAGGCGGCCTTCGACGCCGAGGGGTTCCTGATCACCGGGGACCTGGGCCGGCTCCGGGAGAGCGGACACCTCACGCTCACCGGGCGGCTGAAGGACATCATCATCCGCAAGGGCGAGAACATCTCCGCCAAGGAGATCGAGGACCTGCTCCACACCCACCCCGGCGTGGCCGACGCGGCGGTGATCGGTCTCCCCGACGCCGAACGCGGCGAACGCGTCTGCGCGGTGGTCGAACAGCCGCCCGGCGCTCCGCCGCTGACCCTGGCCGGGCTCTCCGCCCACCTGCGCGGCGCGGGGCTCTCCGTCCACAAGATGCCCGAGCAGCTGGAGCTGCTGGACGCCCTGCCCCGCAACGAGACCCTGCGCAAGGTGCTCAAGTACCAGCTGCGGGAACGGTTCGGCGGGTGAGGGAGGCGGCGCAGGGGGCGTTACGGGGGCGGCGCGCCGTCCCCGTAACGCCCGGGGTTCGCTACGCGTCCGGCTCGATCACCGTGAAGTACACGGCGAGCGCCGACACCACATCGCTCTCCGCGACCTTCCCGTCCCGGTCGGTGTCCAGGCTCTGTGCGGCGACGCCCGCGATCTCGGCGCTGGCGCCGAGAACCCGCAGCGCCCGCTCCACGTCCGCCACCGACGCTCTGCCGTCGTTCCCGCCGTCCGCGACCGCGATGACCGCCCGCAGGAACGGCCGCGCGATCTCGGCGAACCGCTCGGGATTGTCCCGGAGCCGCTTCACCGCCCCGCCCACGAACTCCTCACGGGTGACCCGCTGGTCCCCGTCCACATCGGCGATCCCCGCCATGCCCTGCCAGAACGCCTCGGCCCCGGTGTAGAGCGCCTGCCCCTTGTCGCAGCGGGCCGTCGTACCGAACTCGGTGAGCAGACGGGCTGCTGCGGCGTTGAAATCGGCGCGATCGATGTAGCCGTTGCCGTCCTGGTCGAAGGCGGCGAAGCGGTGCGCGATCTTTCGCTCGTACTCTGCGCTGTCCATGCGGGGAGCGTACGTCGCCGGAGGGCCCCACGTGTCACCGAGAAGCTGTTCCTCTGTGACAACCTCGCATCGGAGGCGGCCGGGCCCGCGGGGGCGGGCGACCGTTTCATCGAGGTGTGGGCCAAGTCGGTGGCGAGCGTCGGAGGTGCCGCGGTCGGCTTCGCCCTGACCGCGAACAACTATGCGACTGCCGACGCCGCCACGGATCCGTCGGGTGCCCCGGCACAGACCCGGCCTCCACCGACCGTGATAGACACGCCGCCGAACTACGGGTCCGTAACAGACCTGAAGTGGGCGGACATCGACCAAAGTCAGGACGTCTTCCAGTTGGCACTGGAAGCAGTAGAGACCGGCGCCCTGGCAATCATCAGGCCCCTTCTGGAGGACGCCTACCGCATGGGTAAGGCGGCTGAGATCATGCCGCTGCCCGATTACCTGGGCCTGGACAACCTGTCCGTTGCCTGGGTGTCCGCGAGCATGGCCGTCACCACTACGGACGGAAACCTGAGCAGCGCCGTGCACAACTACACCGATCGATCGAACGGTGAGTGGGCCGCGGCGATGCGGCAATTCTGCAGCGCTGTCTGGGGCACGAGCGCTAGGGGAAAGAACCGCGAGGGCTACGGGTGGAGACATGACTCCGCGCAGCCCGGTCAACCGGGTAGCCACCCCGTCATGGACGTGATGGTCAAGACCTGTGACGTCGTGAGCGACGCTCTGGGTGCTTGGGCGATTGCCGCGGAGGATGTGCGGGACGACATTCGCAGGCTTTACTACGAGGCCGTTGTCAAGGCTTTGTCGCTCATCGACACGAGTGACGGTCTCGGCAAGGGCCTCCTTAATATCGGAAAAGGTTTTGCGGAGGGTTTCGCCCTTGAGGTGGACGAGGCAGCAATGAACGCGACGGTCTAGGCATACAACAACCGCGTACAACGCCAAGTCGTCGAGCTAAAAAAGCTGCACGAAGCTTTGGATGAAGCATACGATAGCGCCCCTACGTTCCAGGCGGAGTCGGCGCGGGCGGATTCTTTTGGCGCCCGCGCGTTGACCGATTTCAAGGATGATCCGCTCTACACCGTAGCAGGGGACGATGAAAGCAATCACAAATACCCGCTCGACCTCGCGAACCAGGAAGGCATGGTCGGTTCTCATGTCGTGGACAAGCACGTGGGGAAAACGGATGAGCAACTCGAACAAAGATTGAGGGACCAGCAAATCGTCCGACCTTCGGGCATTCGCCCCGAGGCCGTTTCTTCGTTCGAAACCCTTTCGGACGCGCAACGGTATACTCAGGCAGCCTTGGACGAACCATCGAACCAGAGGAAGATCGACAATTGGCTCGCGGGTAACCCTGGACCCAACTCGTCCCGATCACTCCTCCTGACGACGAACGACACAGTAGGTAGATCATGGGACCGAGGCGACACCAGCGCGCGTGACGTAACCAATGTTCGGGTCGTCCTGAGGCCCAACCCGGGAAGCACCCCGCCGTTCGTCGTCCTCACTTCAATGCCTACGGACAAGACCCAACACCCGTAATGCGCGATTTTGCAGACTGAGGTACCACTGTTGACTCGGATTGACGCTGCTTCGTGGAGCCGTTCCTTGCATGCACTCTTCGGAGAAGGGATGTTCGCAGCTGCGGGCGCGCGGCGACACGCCGACTGGCGACTGGACGCCCTCGGCGTGATGCAATTGGTGACGGAAGACCCGCGTGGCTGGTCGAGACGGGTCTTGGGCCCTGAAGGGGGTATTTACGGCTCCGGGCCGAACGGCCCCTTCGGTGCAGTCACGCACAACGACTTCATCGGCGCATTCCCTGTGGCCAGGAGGGGTGCCGAACAGATCATGGACACCCTCCAGGGTGAGTGGTTCCAAGCGAACGACATCCCAGATTTTCATGAACGCGAGGCTGAACTGACCGGTCACGCGAAGGCGATCCTGGCAAGGTTCGGGGAAGACGCCTTGTTTTTCACCAATGCGGTGTCGGCGCGAAATAACCCCCACGCCGACATGTTCCGCCGAGAGGGGGTATACGAGGGCTTCACCGACCATGTAATGGATTGCGGTGTAATCGCTGTCTCCGCCACGGAAGTCGGCATTTTCTGGGGCTTCACCATCGACTGAGGATCTCCCGTGCGTACCCGTTCTGCCACCTATCCCGACCGCGCGACCGCACAGTGGTGCACCCAGCAGGTGGTCACGCGTAACGAGCAGGCCGTACATCGCTGGCTAGCCCAGGACACGCGCCCGAGGCTCACCATCGAGGCTGCTTGGCCATCCCGCGAGGAACCCGTCGGGCGCGGGCAGCATCGAGTCCGGCAACGTGCCGCGGCCGACCATGCCTCAGACTCACTGGGAGTGGCACGCCCGCTTCGCGGAGCTGGGGCAGTTCCTCGGCGGTTGGTTCTCGCAGGACATGCCCGACGAATTCCCGGGCCACGATGACGCAATCCGCGACTACAGGGCACATGTTGATCCTCAGCTCACCGCCCGATTGGTCGGCGAGATCAATGAATTGCTGGCCCTGAGGCTAGAGGATCACGACTACGCAGTCGGTGTGGGCGAACTCGGCATGGAGGTCGAGCCCCCGGTCCCACTGAGTGTTGAAGGCTGGCTCCAGGATGTGGTGGAGCAGCTAGCGGCGGCCAGGCCCGAATACGACAAGTGAATCACCCCAGGCGGACGTCCCGCTGTCTGTCAGGGAACGTTTCCACCTTTGTGGCGCGGGTGGGGCTTGGAGGGGTAGCGAGGCGTAGATTTCCCTTTCCTTATGGCGGCCCGGACGTATCGGAGGACGAGCTGACGCCCAGGACGCGCGCCGAGTCCGGTATCTCCAGTACGCTCAGGCGCTCAGCGGCCTGCACTCCTCGTCGGTGGCCGACAGCGCGTCGGGGTACACGTCGAACAGGCGCCGCACGCCGAGTGCGCCGAGCACCTTGTTGACGTGCGAACCGTCCTCCGCGCCCCGGGCCGGGAGGATCAGCCGCAGCCGGCCGCCGCAGGACTTCATCAGCCGGCGCGAGGCGATCAGCACACCGACGCCGCTGGAGTCGCAGAAGAACACCTCGGACAGATCGAGCACCACATCGTGCTGCCCCTCCGCCACCGCCTCGTGGACGGACTGCCGCACGACGGGCGAGGTCACCAGATCGAGTTCACCGCTTATGCGCAGCACGGCCCAGGAGCCCTGCTCCGCCTCGTCCACCTTGAGCGTCACGACTGGACCTCTCGTTCCGGGGCTCCCGGCAGTACCGGAAGTTTCCGTTCCTCCTCGCGGCTGCCCAACCGCACCGCCATGAAACACCGACGCGCCCATCCAGGCCCAGGGGGTTTCCGGCGGAAAGGCGCACTTCGGCCCGTTTCCGCTGCTCAGAGCGGTCAGGGAGGCATCCGGGCCGAAAATCGACTACCGTCGTCGGCCACGTACCGCGGGAAAAGAGTTGCCTCAAAGGCACGTGCGTCGCACACCCGGCGGACTACATTCGGTCCTCACGGGCACAGGGTGGATCACGGAGCCGGGCGACAGCCGGGCGACAGAGCCGGGAGCTGGGGGGTTCATGGCGAAGGACACGGCGCCCCGCTGGGACCGCAGGATGCAGCAGAGGCTGGCCCGCGGCGAGGCGGCGGCGCTCGGCGAGCTCTACGACCGGTTCGCGGCCCTCGTCCACAGCCAGGCGCACCGGATGCTCGACGACGAGGACGCCGCCGACCTGGTGACCCGCGAGGTCTTCGCCCAGGTCTGGGAGAACCCGGAGG
This sequence comes from Streptomyces sp. NPDC058576, assembly GCF_042718715.1. NCBI lineage: Bacteria > Bacillati > Actinomycetota > Actinomycetes > Kitasatosporales > Streptomycetaceae > Streptomyces > Streptomyces sp. NPDC058576. The sequence continues at coordinate 12,418 of NZ_JBHXPF010000009.1, forward strand.
CGTACGACCCGAAGCAGGGCTCCATGCGCTCCTGGGTGGCCCGTCTCACCCACCGCCAGTCCGTCCAGCGGCTGCGCCGCGCGGCGGCCTCCAGCTACGAGGCGGAGCACGGCGAGGGTGCGGTGCCCGACCCGGAGGAGCTGGAGCGGCGGGTGCGCAGCGCCACGGCCGCCGCCCGCGCCGACTACATCGTCTCCTCGATGCCGACACCGCTGCGGCAGGCCCTGGAGCTGGCCTACATCCATCGCCGGGACTACCGGCAGACCGCCGCCGATCTCGGGGTCACCGAGGACGAGGCGCGCCGCCGGCTCCGGCTGGGGCTCCAGCTCCTCTCCACGGCGAACGCCCGCCCGCTCGAAGGGTCCTCGCCACCCGGTTACGGACGGGTCCGGTGACGGGCGGCGGACGCGAGAGCGAGGGCGGCGACGAGGAGGTGCGGCGCGCCCGCCGGATACCGGGCCCGCGCTGGGCCGCGGACGACCTCGACCTGGAGTCCGTGCCGCTGCCGCCGCTGCCGCCGCCCGGCGGGACCACCTCGGACGAGGCCGTACCGGGCGACGCCCCGGCGAGCCTCGCCCCGGAGACCCCTGATGCGGGCGACGGCCACCCGGAGACCCCTGATGCGGGCGACGGCCAGCGGGACATCCTTGATCCTGCCCGCCGTCACCCGGAGCCGGAACCGGGACCGGAGCGTGAGCCCGAGCCAGAACCGGGGCTTCAGCCCCGGTCTGCCGCCACGGAGCCGACCGGTCCCGGGCCCGAGCCGCGCCACGAGCCCGAGCCCAGTCATGGGCCCGAGCCCAGTCACGAGTCCTGGCCGGGCAGTACCCCGCCGTCCTGGCCTGGTCTCGCCCCGGAGCCGTCCATGACCTCCGACCCGGTCCTCCCCCACCAGGTGCTCAAGGCCCTCCTCGGCGCCTGGGCGCTGTCCGCCTGTTCGGCCGAGGAGACCGCCGCAGTGGAGGACCACCTCACCGGGTGCGCCCCGTGCGCGGACGAGGCGCTGCGGCTGCGGGACGCGGTGGGGCTGCTGCACACCGACGGCTCCCTGGACCTCGACCCGACGCTGCGCACCCGGGTGATGGACGGCTGCCTGGGCCGCCGCCCGGCCCGGATCCCGGTGCCGGAGTGGGCCGCCCCGTACGACGCCGAGACCGCCCGGATCGACGCGCTGCTCCGCGACTTCGGGGACTCCGAATGGCATGCGCCGGTGCGCCTTCAGTGGTTCGAGGAGGAACGCCAGGTCAACCGCAGGACCACGGTCGCCGGCGTGATCGGCCACCTGATGGCGGTCGACGGGCTGCTGTCCGCCGCACTCGGCCTCGACGACCCGCTCGACGGCGGCGAAGCTCCGCTCGACCCCACCGAGCGCACCGAGACGTACTGGTCGGCGACGCGCCGGCCGCCCACCCGGGCCGTCCACGAGCCCTGGCGGGCCCAGAGCCACGAGCTGATCCGTACGGCGTCCTTCGGCGGGCGGAACGTCGCCGAGACGTCCGTCTCCTACGGGGCCTTCGCCCTGCCGCTGCAGGACGCGCTGCTGGACCGGGCCTTCGAGTGCTGGGTGCACGGCGGGGACATCGCCGACGCCGTCGACTACCCGTATCAGGCCCCGTCCGCGGCCCATCTGCACCGGATGATCGACCTGGCGGCCCGGCTGCTCCCGGCCGCGCTCGCGGGGCGCCGCCGCGCCGGACTGGCGGGACCGGCGAAGGACCTGGTCACGGCCGGGGCACCGGGCCGCTCGCTCCATCTGGAAATCGAGGGCCACGGCGGAGGCGACTGGTACATCGCCCTGGACTCACCGGCCGCCGTCGGCGCACCCGAGCTCGCGGTGGCGCAGGTGGCTCTGGACGGGGTCGAGTTCTGCCGGCTCGTCGCGGGCCGCATCTCGCCGGTGGAAGCGGCGGCGGGCCAGGAGGGCGACCGCGAGGCCATCCGCGACGTGCTGTTCGCGACGGCCTCGCTCAGCCGGCTCTGACGCGCGCCCGGGGGTTACGCGGTCGCTCAGCCGGCTCCGACGCGCCCCCGGGGGTTACGCGAAGATCACCGTACGGCGGCCGTTGAGCAGGATGCGCCGCTCCGCGTGCCACTTCACCGCGCGGGCCAGCGCCTGGCACTCCACGTCCCGGCCGACGGCGACCAGCTGGTCCGGGGTCACGTCGTGGCCGACGCGCTCGACCTCCTGCTCGATGATCGGGCCCTCGTCGAGGTCGGCGGTGACGTAGTGGGCGGTCGCGCCGATCAGCTTCACGCCGCGCGCGTGCGCCTGGTGGTAGGGCTTGGCGCCCTTGAAGCTCGGCAGGAACGAGTGGTGGATGTTGATGATCCGGCCGCTGAGCTGCTTGCACAGGTCATCGGAGAGGACCTGCATGTAGCGGGCCAGGACGACCAGCTCGACGTCCTCCTCGCGGACCAGCTCCAGCAGCTGCGCCTCCGCCTCCGGCTTGTTGTCCTTCGTGACCGGGAGGTGCCGGAAAGGGATGCCGTACGAGGCGACGAGCTCGGCGAAGTCCGTGTGGTTGGAGACGACGGCGGCGATCTCGACCGGCAGCGCGCCGGTGCGGGAACGGAACAGCAGGTCGTTGAGGCAGTGGCCGAACTTGCTGACCAGCAGCACGATCCGCATGCGCTCCGCGGACCGGTGGATCTGCCACTCCATCCGGAAGGCCTCCCCGATCGCGGCGAAGCTGGCGCGCAGCTTGTCCACGGTCACGGTGGCGTCGGCCGAGAAGTGGACGCGCATGAAGAACAGACCCGTGTCGTGGTCCCCGAACTGCTGGCTGTCCTCGATGTTGCAGCCGGTCATGAAGAGAAAGCTGGAGACGGCGTGCACGATGCCCTGTTTGTCGGGGCAGGAGAGCGTGAGGACGTACTGCTCGGTCGCGGCGGCGTCCGGGATGGCGGCGGAGGCGGGCTGTGGCGCGGTCATCCTCGTAGCGTGCCACACCCGCAGCCGGCTAGGCGGCCCTGGTCATGATGCGGATGACGTCCAGCGAGCGCGGCGGTATGTCCGGATCCTCCGCGTCGTTGGTGGCGAGCATCACATGCGCCTCGCGGGCGGCGCGGACGGCCTCGGGCCAGCCGTGGTGCTCCAGATAGGCGGAGACGGGGGCGTCCGCGCCGACCTGGTGCATGATCCGCAGCACCCGCAGGGCGGCGGCGTCCACGGCGGCGGCCTCGGCGGAGTCCCTGAATATGGTGCCGACGTACTTCTCGGCGGACCAGTTGTCGAGCCAGGTGTCCTCGACCAGGCGGTACACGGCGTCGGTGACGTCGCCGTACCCTTCCCGGCCGGCGAGCCAGCACTCGTGGTGGAAGACGGGGTCGGAGAGCATGTGCAGCGCCGAGCGCACGTTGGTGCGCCAGCGCCACCACGGCATGTCAGTGAGCGGCATGCCGCCCATGGTGGAGGAGCGACGGCCGCGACGGGAAGAGTTCTCCGAACCTTGCTGCACGGTGCTCGATCGTACGTTCCTTCACACCGTCCCCGCACGGGCCCCCGCAATTCACCTGGATGTCACCGACCGTTGAGGGGCGCACACCGCGCCGTTACCCGGGGCCCGGAAAGGTCCAGGTCCATGACCGGACGGCGACGCCCCACCTTTCCCCGCCCCTTCCCTGGCGTCATCAGCGCGGCGGCGGCGGGGGCGGTGCTGCTGTCCGGCTGCGGTGTGCTCCCTGGGGCCTCGGGGGGGTCCAGGGAGCCCGTCACCGTGATGACCTGGGCGCCCGACCGGTCGGAGGACATCAACGCGGTGAAGATGGCCGGGGTGCCCGCGATGGCGCAGACGTACGCCCGCTGGGTCAACGACACCGGGGGCATCGACGGGCGCGAGCTGCGGGTGGTCGTCTGCGACGAGGGCGACACCCCGCTCGGCGCCGAGCGGTGCGCGCGGGAGGCCGTCGACAGGAAGGTGGCCGCCGTCGTCGGTTCCTACAGCCGCCACGGCCAGAGCTTCATGCCCGCCCTGGAGGCGGGCGGCGTCCCGTACATCGGCGGGTACGGCGCCTCCACCGAGGAGTTCAGCAGCTACCTCTCCTACCCGGTCAACGGCGGCCAGTCGGCCCTGCTGGCCGGTCACGGGCGGCAGTTGGGCGGCAGCTGCGAGCGCGTCTCGCTGGTGCGGCCCGACTCGATCAGCGGTGACGGTATGCCGCCGCTCCTCAACAACGGACTGATGGCCGCCGACCGGCCCGCCTCCACCGACATCCTGGCCCCCCTGGACGCCACGTCCTACGACGAGCAGGCCGCGCAGGCGCTGGAGCGGTCCGGCGGCGGCTGCGTGACGGCGGTGCTCGGCGCCCGGACGGAGACGTTCTTCGACTCCTTCCGCCGTCTGGAGCCGGACGGCGAGCAGGTCAGGATCTCGTCCGTGCTGGGCAGCGTCAGCCAGCCGCTCATCGACCGCACGGGCGGCCGGAACAGCCCCTTCGAGGGCGCCTACGTCACCGGCTGGTACCCGGACGCGAGGAACGCGCGCTGGCAGGAGATGCGCGACGTGATCGGGAAGTACGCCTTCGGGGACAACCGCATCGACGCGGACGACACCGCCGTGCAGACGACGTGGATCGCGTACACGGCGCTGCGGGCGGCGGTACGGGCGATCGGCGACGAGGACGTCACGTCGGGCCGGGTCGTGGCCACCCTCAACGGAGGCGTCGAGGTCGACACCGGCGGCCTGACCCCGACGCTCCGCTGGCGCTTCAAGGACTTGGTCGGCACGTTGAGCTACCCGCGCATCGTCAATACGAAGGTGACGTTCCAGGTGGTCCGCGAGGGCCGTCTCACCGCCCAGAAGAAGGGCTTCGTGGACGTGGCGGACACCCTGACGGACGCCCCGCGCAGCTAGAGGGTGTCCTGCCCTCGGGGTCAGAGCTCCGTGGGCGTGTGCTTGGTCAGGGCGTACTTCGCCGCGATCGCGTTCCAGAGCCTGGACGCCTCGCGCTTGGCCTCGGTGGCCACCCCGCTCTGCTGGTTGGCCTTGGCCGTCTCGCTCGTCGACCGGGCCTGGCCGCCCTTGCAGACGGACTTGTTCTTCTTGGCCTGCCGGGCCCAGGTGGCGTAGTGCTCGTCGGCCGCCTCCGAGGCCTTCCACGCCCGGTTCAGCGACGCCGTCAGCTCCGCGTTCTGCGGGAGTTTGTCGACGGTCAGGCCTTCGAGCCGGGTCACCAGGTCGCGGCGCTGCTGGGCGGCGCCCTTCAGGTCGGTGTTGGCCCGGTCCAGGTCCTTGCAGGACTTGATCTTCTCGACCGCGCTGATCACCGCGGCCCGGCTGTTGTTGCTGTCGGCCAGCAGCTTGTCCAGCGCCTCGGCCTGCGGCTTCGCCGGGTCCGGCGGCGCCGCCTTGGTCGTGGGCTCCGTCCCGGCCGGTGAACTCTGCGCGGCCACCGGCTGTTTGTCGTCCCCCTCGGAATCGCCGCCGAGGCTCCACAGGGCGCCCGCGCCGAGTCCGATGACGGCACAGGCGACGACGACCGCGGCGATCAGCGGAACGTGCGCGGACCGCCGGCGCGGGGCCTCGCCGCTCTGCTGCGGGACCGGCCCGTCCTGCTCCGCGCGGCCCTGGAAGCCCTGGAGACCGGACTGGTAGCCACCGGGCGCCTGCGGCGGCAACGGGCCGCCCTGGGCCTGCTGCTGGGGCTGGTAGCCCTGCTGCTGGTACGGGGACGGGGGCGGCTGCCCCGCGTCGAACTGCGGCATCTGCTGCGTGGCGCCCGCCGGTTCGTCGTTGCGGAACAGGTTGTCGAACTCCGCGGGCGGCTGCCGGTCCCCCGGCGCGCCCGGCCTGATCCCGTACGGGGCTCCGCCCGGAACCGGGGGTATGTACTGGGTCGCGTCGGCGTCCCCGCCGCCCGGCTGCGGCCCCACGGGGCCGGGGCCGCCGGGGACGGGCGCGATGTACTGCGTGGCGTCCGCGTCGCCGCCGGGAGCACCGTGGCCGCCCTGACCGCCGCCCTGAGCGCCCTGCGCGCCGGGCCCGGCCTCCGGCGGCAGCGGCTGCGCGTACGGCTGCGGCTGGTGCTGGGGCTGGTAGCCGTGCGGCTGGTACGCACCGGGCTGCTGGTGCGCCTGCTGCTGCTGCGGGTACGAGCCGGGCTGCTGCGGCTGCTGGTACGCCTCCGGGCCCTGCTGCTGCTGCGCGGGCGGCAGGGGCTGCGCCTGCGGGTAGCCGTAGGACCCCTGCGCCTGCGGGTAGCCGTAGCCCCCCTGCGCCTGCTGCTCCGGCTGCTGCGGGTAGCCGTAGCCCGTCTGCTGCTCCGGCTGCGGCGCCCCGGCGGCCTGCGGCCCCCACTGCTGCCCCCACGGCTCGCCGCCCGCGGGAGCCCCCTGCTCGCCCTGTCCACCCTGCCCGGCCGCGGGGGTCCCCGGGGTCCAGGGGGCTCCGCCGTCGGCGGGCAGCACGACACCCTCGTGCGCGGGTCGTGCGGCGGGGAGCTGGTGCTCGCCGCCCTGTCCGCCCTGTCCGCTCTGCGTCACCGGGACTCCTACGTGTGAACCTACGGAATCGTCGGCTCACGCTATCGGGTGGTCGCCCGCCTCCGCCAAGCGCGTGGTGCCCCTCACGACCCCTTCACAGGGCGGGTAACACCCCGTGGCCCCACGACGCTGTTAATGGCCGGACCGCCGCGAACACGGCCCGGACCGCGCCGACGACCACCTGTTCCTCACGCCGCCTGGAGCTCCAGGCGCTCGCCGAACTCCCGCACCGCGGGCTCCTCGCCGTAGGGCGTGAGCCGCTGCTGGAGGTCGTCGAGGTATTCGGCGCCCCGGCTGGAGCGCACCGTGGACAGCAGCTCCATCGCCCGGGTCCCCGTATGGCACGCCCGCTCCACCTCCCGCTGCTGCACCTGGGCCGAGGCGAGCAGCACCAGCGCGATGCCCCGCCGCCGGGCCCGCGTCTCCGGCAGCGCCGCCAGCGCTTCCTTGGCCCGCCGGGCGGCCTCGTGCGGCTGCCCCAGGTCCCGGTGGCAGTGGGCCAGTTCGTCCGCGAGGTAGCCCGCGTCGAAGTGCCGGATCCAGACCGGGTCGTCGCCGGTGTCCGGGTCGGCCTGCTCCAGCGCGGCGACCGCCCGCCCCGTCACCGCGTGGCAGGTGCGGGCGTCCCCGAGCAGCGCGTGCCCCCGGGCCTCCGCCGCGTAGAACATCGCCCGGGCGCGGGGGGTGACCTGGCCCCGGGCCCCTTCCTGCGCGGCGCGGGCCAGTTGGGCGATCTCGCGGGGGTTGCCGAGCTGGGCGGCGAGATGGCTCATCGAGGCGGCGAGCACATAGCCGCCGTACGCCCGGTCGCCCGCCGCCTGGGCGAGGCGCAGCGCCTGGATGTAGTAGCGCTGGGCGAGGCCGGGCTGCCCGGTGTCGACCGCCATGTAGCCGCCGAGCTCGGTGAGCCGGGCCACCGCGCCGAACAGCTCCCGCCCCACCTGTTCCCGGTACGCCCCCGAAAGCAGCCCGGAGACCACGCTGTTGAGGTAGTGCACGAGCACCGGCCGCACGTGGCCGCTGCCGAAACGGTGGTCGAGGTCGGTCAGCGCGGCGGTCGTCGCCCGCACCGCCTCGACGTCGGACATCCCGACCCGGGCCCCCGCCGCCCGCTCGACCTGGGCGTCGGGCCCCGAGATCAGCCAGTCCCGGCTGGGCTCGACCAGCGCGGACGCGGCGACCGCCGACCCGGCGAGCAGATCGCGGCGGCCCACGTCGCCGCGCCACAGCTCGCAGACCTGCTCGACGGCCCCGGCGACGGTCGGCGCGTACTGGAGACCGACGCCGGAGGCCAGGTTCTTGCCGTTGGCCATGCCGATCTCGTCGATCGTGACCGTACGGCCCAGCTTGCGGCCCAGCGCCTCGGCGATGATCCCCGGGGCGCGGCCCCGGGGCTGCTGCCCGCGCAGCCACCGGGCGACCGAGGTCTTGTCGTAGCGCAGATCGAGCCCCCGCTCGGCCCCGACCATGTTCACCCGGCGCGCGAGGCCCGCGTTGGAGCAGGCGGCCTCCTGGATGAGCGTCTGGAGCCGTTCGTTGGGCTGGCGGGCTACGAGAGGCCTTGCAGCCATATGTCCCCCTGAAGCATCGGTTATGTGCAGTGATCGGTGGAAGGGATCACTGCCCGGCACATACACAAGAAATGCGCATATTCCATCGGCATTCGGTACGGACATGGCGCGTTGCACCGTCGCGCGGGCCCGGGAGCGGTCCTGGGCGGCGGTCCTGGAGGTGGTTACCCGCCCTTCGGTGCGACGCCTCCCGCGCGCCCCCGCCCGTGCACCGGTGCGCCCCGCGTGCAGGATCGATGCGCCGGGCCCCGGTTCAGGGGAGGCCGTAACCCCAGGTGACGGCGGGAGTTGTGCTGGGCGTGGAAGAGCCCATCAAAGTCACGGAAGCCGCACAGGTCCCCCAGCAGCGGAGCGAGCCGCTGCTCGACGCCGCGGTGCGGTATGCGGAAGAGCGTCACTGGGACGTGTTCCCCGGCACCTGGCTGGAGGCGGTGGGCGGCGGCGAGCGGTGCTCGTGCGGCGACGCCGGCTGCGTCCTGCCCGGCGCCCACGCGGACCGGCCGGACTGGGCGGGCCAGGCGACCGGCAGCGGGGCCGCGGCCCGGCGCATGTGGACCCGGCAGCCCCGCGCATCGGTGCTGCTGCCGGCCGGCCGGGCCTTCGACGCGCTGGAGGTCCCCGAGTCCGCGGGCTTCCTGGCGCTGGCCCGGATGGAGCGGATGGACCTGACCCTCGGCCCGGTCACCCGCACCCCCGACCGCCGGATGCTGTTCTTCGTGCTGCCCGGGGCCGCCGCCAAGGCCGCCGAGCTGGTGCGCGCGCTCGGCTGGAACGCGGAGACGATCGATCTGACCGGCCGCGGCGAGGGCCACTACATCGCCGCGCCGCCCACCCGGGTCGGCGGCCGGGGCGCCGTCCAGTGGGCCCGCAGGCCCACCCACGCCAACCGCTGGCTGCCCGATGTGGACGAGCTGATCAGCCCGTTGGCGTACGCCTGCGCCCGGGAGGCGGCCGACGCCCGCGCCCGGACCTCGTAGGGCCTCGTCAGGGCTCGCAGGACGCCGGAGGCCTTCGCCGGGCGCCTTTCGTAGGGTGGTCCCCACCACGTGGGGATATCGAGAGGCTGTGCCATGCCGGACCGGGCAGATGCGCGTACGGAGACAGACGCGGCGGCGGGTGGTGCGCGGGAGGCGCGACCCGCCGTTCGCGTACAGGGGTTGTGGAAGCGGTTCGGGGAGCAGGTCGCCGTCGCCGGGATCGATCTGGAGCTGCCCGCGGGGAAGTTCATCGGCCTGGTCGGGCCCAACGGGGCGGGCAAGACGACGACGCTCTCGATGGTCACCGGGCTGCTGCGGCCCGACCTGGGGAAGATCGAGGTCGCGGGCCACGACGTGTGGACGGATCCGGTCGAGGTGAAGTCCCGGATCGGGGTGCTGCCGGAGGGGCTGCGGCTGTTCGAGCGGCTCTCGGGGCGTGAACTGCTCGCCTACAACGGCCGGTTGCGCGGGCTGCCCGGCGACGAGGTGGACAAGCGGGCCACGCAGTTGCTGGACGTGCTGGATCTCGCCGGCTCGCAGCACAAGCTGGTCGTCGACTACTCGACCGGCATGCGGAAGAAGATCGGGCTCGCGGCCGCCCTCCTCCACAATCCTGAAGTGCTGTTCCTGGACGAGCCGTTCGAGGGCGTCGACCCGGTCTCGGCGCAGACCATTCGCGGGGTACTGGAGCGCTACACCCGGTCCGGGGCGACCGTGGTCTTCTCCAGCCATGTGATGGAGCTGGTCGAGTCGCTGTGCGACTGGGTCGCCGTGATGGCGGCGGGCCGGATCAAGGCGCAGGGCACGCTGGCCGAGGTGCGCGGCGACGCGGCGTCTCTGCAGAGCGCCTTCCTCGAACTGGTCGGCGCGGGCGGCCGGGACACCGGCGACTCCCTCGACTGGCTGGGCGGCGCCCGATGAGCGTGCTGGACGCCCCGGTCACCGCCGCCGCCCCGGCCGCGCCGACCGCGGGCCTCACCCCGATCTTCGTCCGGCTCAAACTGACGCTGCTGCGCAACGGGCTGCGGCAGTCCTCCGGGCGCAAGGCGGCGTTCATCGCCTCCCTCGTCTTCACCCTGCTGCTCGCCGCGGGCCAGGTGCTCGGCCTGGTGCTGCTGCGCGGCAACGAGCACGCGGCCACCGTCGTGGTGCTGCTCACGGGGGTCGTGGCGCTCGGCTGGGCGGTGCTGCCGCTGTTCTTCCCGAGCGGTGACGACACCCTCGACCCGACCCGGCTGGTGATGCTGCCGCTGCGGCCGAAGCCGTTGATCCGGGCCCTGTTGGTGTCCTCGATGATCGGCATCGGCCCGCTGTTCACCCTGTGCCTGGTGGTCGGCTCGGTTCTCGCGCTGGCGCACGGTGCGGCGGGCGTGCTGTTCGCGGCGCTCGCGGTCCCGCTGACGATGCTGTTGTGCGTGGCCCTGTCCCGGGCGGTGGCCACGGCCAACGTACGGCTGCTGAACTCCCGCAAGGGCCGCGACCTCGCGGTGCTGAGCGGGCTGGTGATCGCGGTGGGCATCCAGTTCGTCAACTTCGGCGCGCAGCGGCTCGGCCAGGCCGGCGGCCTCTCCACGCTGGACCCGGCGGCGGACGTGGTGCGCTGGCTGCCCGGCGCCTCCGCCGTGGCGGCGGTGGACGCGGCATCGGACGGTTCGTACGGGGTCGCCGTCCTCCAGCTGCTGATCACGGTCGGCGCCCTGGCGGCGCTGATGTGGATGTGGCAGCGGAGCCTGGTGAAGCTGATGACCGCGCCGGACGGTTCGACCCTGGCGGCGGCGGAGCCGACCCGCGAGAAGTCCGGCCGGGGCGGTCTCCCGTCGCTGCTGCCGGAAGGCCGTACGGCGACGGTGATGCAGCGCAGCCTGCGGTACGTGGCCCGGGACCCGAAGACCAAGGCGGCCTGGGTGACGGCGCTGGCGATCGGGGCGATCGTGCCGCTGCTCAACGCGGTCCAGGGCACCGGCTCGGTCTACTTCGCGTGCTTCGCCGCCGGGATGCTCGGCATGCAGATGTACAACCAGTTCGGCCAGGACACCTCGGCCTTCTGGATGGTGGCGCTGACGATCTCCTCGCCGCGGGACGCGTACGTCGAACTGCGGGCGCGGGCACTGGTCCTGCTGCTGCTCACCCTGCCGTTCACGCTGCTGGTGTGCGCGGTGACGGCGGCGATGATCGGTGACTGGCGGTCGCTGCCGGGGGCGATGGGCCTGTCCTTCGCGCTGCTGGGCTCGATGCTGGCGACGGGGGCGGTGGCCTCGGCGCTGTTCCCGTACTCGATCCCGCAGGAGGGCGCGTTCAAGAACGTGGTGCCGGGGCAGGGCGGTCTGGCCTGGATCTCGATCCTCGGCGGCATGCTGGCCGCCGCGCTGCTGTCCGCGCCGGTAATCGTGCCGACCATCTGGATGCACGTCACGGACCACCACGACGCGCTGTGGCTCATGGTGCCGGGCGGGCTCGTGTACGGGGCGCTCATCGGGTGGGCGGGACTGAGGATCGCCGCCGGGCGCACGGCGAACCGGCTGCCGGAGATCCTGGCGGCGGTCAGCAAGGGCTGAGCCGCAGCCCTCGCCGAGGACCACGGGGAGACCGGCTCCCGGTCGTCGCGCGCCCGCCAGGGATTACGGGACGGCCCTCAGCTGCTCCAGGAACGGCTCCACCGCGGCCCGCCAGCCCTCCGGCTGGTCGTAGTGGACGAGGTGGCCCGCGTCCGCCACTTCCGCGTACTGCCCGCGCGGGAGGACGCGGACCATCTCCTGGGCCTCGGCGCGGCCCAGCTCCCCGTCGAGGCCGCGCAGCACCAGCGCGGGGCACTGGACCTGGGCCAGCTCCTCCCAGTGGGCGTCGAAGACCCAGGTGGCGCGGGAGCGGAGCATCTGGGTGCGGGAGAAGACCGGGCGCCAGCCGTCCTCGCACTCGGCCATCACCTCGGCGTAGAACTCGCCGCGCGCGGGGTTCGGCCGCTCCACCCAGGGGTCGTCCTCGCCGAACCACTTCCGCACGTCGGCGAGGGTGGCGAAGGGCAGCGGCCAGGAGTCGAACCAGTCGCTCCACTCACGCTGGGAGGCCGCCCCGAGGGCGGAGGCCCGCATGTCGCAGACGACGAGGGCGCGGACGAGGTCGGGGCGCTTGGCGGCGAGCTGCCAGCCGGTGAGCGCTCCCATGGCGTGGCCGACGACGGTGACCGGGCCGAGCCCGAGCTGTTCGATCGCGGCCTCGGCGTCGGAGACGTAGGCGTCGCGGGTGTACGGGCCGTCGGCGGGCTTGTCGCTGCGGCCGTGGCCGCGCTGGTCGAGGCCGACCGCGCGGTGCCGCTCGGTGAGCCAGCGGGCGGTCGGGGCCCAGTGCGAGGCCCGGCCCATCAGCCCGTGCAGCAGTAAGACCCCGGGAGCGCCGTTCGCCTCCGCACGCTCCTTGGGCGGGTCGGCGAACTCCCATGCCGCGAGGCGTACGCCGTCGGTTCCGGTTACGTCGATGCGCCGCACCATAGTCCTGGCACCCCCTTCTGGTCCTCGATCACCGTGTGGTCGCGCCGCCAGGCTATCGAACTTGTATTCGAAAACGGGGTTCCGCCACCCAACACCCCACGTTCGAGTGACACCCGTCAAGGATTGATGCCGGCCGGCCTGGGGAGATCTTCAGCGGGAGGCGGGCCGCTCGGGGACAGGGGCCCGCGGGAGATGACCTTGAGAGCTCGGGGCTCCGGGTCAGCACCGGGGAGGAACGGCCCCGGCGTCTTCGGACGCCGGGGCCGCCCCCTGTCCGGGGACGGCCGCCGACGGACGCGACAACGATGGCAAGCGGCGACGCGAGGCTCCCCGCACCAGCCGGGATCAGGGCGTTCCGAAGCGCGACGGGCGCCGCGCGGTGCGCGTGACGGTACGACGGGCGCATTCCCTGCTCCCTCCCCGACCGTGCCGGCCGTGGCCGGCCGACACCCTCAGGTCCTCTGCCTGGCCTCAGCCTGGCACGCGACGCGTCCGGCCGCTGCGATTCCGGACGGAAATCGGCGAGCGCACATCACGGTTGTGTTGCCGTGGCCGGCGCGGGGCCGGCCACCGGGTCAGCGCCTGGCGACGAACACGTGCGAGGCGACCTCGGAGTCGAGCTCCGCGGCCTCCCCGCTGGAGCCGACCAGCACCCCGCCGGGCGACTCGGTCACGCTCACGACGGACCCGGGCTGCACCCCGGCCCTGCGCAGCGTGTACATCAGCTGGGCGTCGGTCTGGATCGGCTCCCCGATCCGCCGCACCACCACGGTCTTGCCCTCGGCGCCCGGGTCCAGCTCGGCCAGGCTCACCATGGAGGCGTCCAGGAACGACTCGGCCCCGGCCTTCTCGCCCAGCTCCTCCAGGCCCGGGATGGGGTTCCCGTACGGCGACTCCGTCGGGTGGCGCAGCAGCTCCAGCACCCGCCGCTCCACCGCTTCGCTCATCACGTGCTCCCAGCGGCAGGCCTCGGCGTGGACCTGCTCCCACTCCAGGCCGATCACGTCCACGAGCAGACACTCGGCGAGCCGGTGCTTGCGCATCACGCGGGTGGCGAGGCGGCGGCCCTCCTCGGTCAGCTCCAGGTGGCGGTCCCCCGCGACCTGGACCAGTCCGTCGCGCTCCATGCGGGCCACCGTCTGACTGACGGTCGGACCGCTCTGGTCCAGCCGTTCGGCGATGCGGGCGCGCATGGGGACCACGCCTTCCTCTTCCAGTTCGAGGATGGTGCGGAGATACATCTCCGTGGTGTCGATCAGTCCGGACATACGTGCCCCTCGATGCTGTGACTAGAAAACGTCGTGCGATGGCCCTGCCCAATTCTGACGCATAGCGCCGACAACCGTGCCGCCTCGGTGGAAGACCGGTGGAAGAGCGTGCGCGCTAGGGCGCCGGGCGGTATTGACAGTCCACTGGTCCAGACCGCAACGTGATCGGCGGCACGGGCATTCCCGAGCCGCCGAACGCGCTGCGCACCACCCGTTCCACCGCTGCCCCACACCCGTCGAGAAGGGCTCTCCCCGATGAGCGACAGCAAGCTGGCCGGTCAGTTCTTCGATGCGGCGATCGGCCTGCTGACACGGGTGCGGGACGAGGAGGCGGACAGCATCGCCGCCGCCGGCGCCGCCGTCGCGGACACCGTCGAGGCCGGCGGACGGCTCTTCGCCTTCGGCGCGGGCCACTCCTCGCTGGCCGCCCAGGACGTCGTCTACCGCGCGGGCGGCCTCGCCCTGATGAACCTGCTCACCGTGCCCGGCGTGGTCGGCGTGGACGTCATGCCCGCCACGCTCGGCTCGGCGCTGGAGCGGGTGGACGGGCTCGCCTCGGCCGTCCTGGACTCCAGCCCCGCCACCGCCGGGGACCTCCTGGTGATCGTCTCGCTGTCCGGACGCAACGCCCTGCCGGTCGAGATGGCGCAGAACGCGCGCGCCCTCGGGCTGAAGGTCATCGGCGTCACGTCGGTCGCGTACGCGGAGAACACCCGCTCCCGGCACACCTCGGGCGGCTTCCTGCGGGACCACTGCGACATCGTCCTGGACAGCAAGATCGCGATCGGCGACGCGGAGCTGACGGTCTCCGGTGTCGAGGCCCCGTTCGCCCCCGCCTCGACCGTGGTGACCAGCGCGATCATGCAGGCGATGCTGGCGGCCGCCGTCGAGCGGCTGGTGGCCCGGGGCGTCGAGCCGCCGATGCTGCGCTCGGGGAACGTCGACGGCGGCCACGAGTGGAACGGCCGGGTCATGACGGAGTACCGGGACCGGATCTTCTACCGCCACTGAGCGAGCACCTCCGGCGGGCGCGGCTACCGCCGCTGGGCCCGCGCCACCGGGAGGCGCGTGGGCAGGGTGACCCGGGCCGTCAGGCCGCCGCCCGGGTTGGCCCGCGCGCCGACGTCCCCGCCGTGCGCCCGCGCCACCGACGCCACGATGGAGAGCCCGAGGCCCGCGCCCTCGCCCGGTGCCTGGCGGCGGGCCCGCGCCCGGCGGAACGGTTCGAACAGCAGCGGCACGGTCGCCGGGTCCACCTCGGGCCCGGTGTTGGCGACCTCCAGGCCGTCCGGCCCGACCCGGACGGTCACGGTCCCGCCGGGGTGGTTGTGGCGCAGCGCGTTGGCCACCAGGTTGTGCACGAGGTGGTCGAGCAGGACCGCGTCGCCCTCGACCGTCACCGGCCGGGCCGTCACCTCCACGGTGATGTCCCGTTTCTCCGCCTCGGCCGCCAGCGCCTCGGTGACCGTGGCGGTGGTCTCGTCCAGCGCGACCCGCTCCCGCCGCCGCAGCCCCTCGTCGGAGACCGCGAGGAGCAGCAGCCCCTCGATGAGCCGCTCGCTGTTCGCCGCGGTGTCGATGAGCTTGTCCCGGATCCAGGCGACCTTCTCGGGCGGCGGGTCGTCGGCGAGCCCGATCTCGGCGGCGGCCCGCTGCACGGCGAGCGGGGTGCGCAGCTCGTGGGCGGCGTTGGCGGCGAACCGCTGCCGGGCGGCGACGAGCTGCTCGATCCGGTCGAGCATCCCGTCGAAGGTGTCGGCCAGCTCCTTGAGCTCACCGGGCGGGGCCTTCAGCGCGAGGCGTTCGTGCAGGTTGGAGCCGGAGAGCCGGCGGGCGCGGGCGGTGATGACGCCGACCGGCCGCAGCACCCGGCCCGCCATCCACCAGGCGAGGGCCACGGAGAGCGCGGAGTAGACGGCGAGGGAGACCCCGGAGACGGTCAGCAGCTGGCTGAGCGCCGCGTCCCCGGCCGCGGTGCTGACCTTCTGCGCGACGGCGTACTGGCCGGGCTCCAGGACAGCGGTCTGCGCCCAGTCCGAGGTGGGGAGGGCGGGTGCCGGAACGGAGCCGACGTCCATCCGGGCCGTGGGGACGGCCGGGGCGACGGCCGTGACGATCCCGGCGTACACGCCTTCGCTGACCAGCAGGTAGACGATGGCCAGGAGCAGGACGCCGGCCATGACCAGCAGTCCGCCGTACAGCGCGGCGAGACGGGTGCGCTCACTGTTCACCGGGCGTTCCCCCCGCCCGCCGGGCGCTCCCCGATGCGGTAGCCGGCTCCCGGGACGGTCTCGATCACCGGGGGCGCGCCGAGCTTGGCGCGGAGCTTGGAGAGGGTGACGCGGACCGCGTTGGTGCGGTAGCTGGTGTCCTGCTCCCACACCTCCTCGATCAGGTCGTCGCCGCTGACGACGGCGCCCTCGGCCCGCAGCAGGGTTTCCAGCACGGCGAACTCCTTGCGGGAGAGGGAGAGGAAGCGGCCGTCGCGGCAGACCTGGCGGCGGGCGGTGTCGAGTCTCAGCCCGGCCCGTTCCAGGACGGGCGGCAGGGCCGGGCGGGCGCGGCGGCCCAGGGCGAGAACCCGGGCGAGGAGTTCGTCGTACGCGAACGGCTTGGTCAGGTAGTCGTCGGCGCCGAGGCCGAGGCCGGCCACCCGGTCCCGTACCGTCCCCGCGGCGGTGAGCATCAGGATCCGGGTGAGCAGCCGCATCGCGACGACCCTCCGGCACACCTCGTCGCCGTGCAGCCCCGGCAGATCGCGGTCGAGGATCATCACGTCGTACGCGCCGAACCGCAGCCGCTCCAGCGCCGCCGCGCCGTCGGGGGCGATGTCCACGGCGACGGCGTCGCGGCGCAGTCCCTCGGCGATCATCTCCGCCAGGAATTCCTCGTCCTCCACCACCAGCACGCGCATGGGCCCTGTGTACCCGAAAGCGATGTTTCGCCGGTGTAAGCATCCGGGCCGACAGAAACGAAACCGCGTCCTCGCGCACGCTCGGGCCGTTCGTACCCGGCCTGTCAGCAACCGACGAGGAGCCCCCCATGAACCAGACCCCTTCCGGCCGGACCGCCGCGCGCTCGCGCGGGCGTTCCCTCGCCGCGGCCTGCGCGCTCGCCGCCGCCCTCGCCCTGACCGCCACCGCGTGCTCGGGCGACGGCGGCGGGACGCAGGCCGGCGGATCGGCATCCGACACCAAGAAGACGGAGGAGGACCAGGCGCTGGAGCACCGCAAGTGTCTGCGCGACCAGGGTCTGGACATCCCCGAGCCGAAGCCGGGCGAGAACGGCATGGGCGTGACCATCGACGGCGGCTCGATGGGCAAGGAGAAGATGGAGAAGGCGTTCAAGGCCTGCGAGGACAAGGCGGTCGGCGGCGGGCCCAAGGAGCTGACGCAGGCGGAGAAGGACAAGATGGTCGCCTTCGCCCGGTGCATGCGCAAGAACGGCTTCGACATGCCCGACCCGAAGTTCGACGGCGGGGCGATGCAGGCGGCGCCCGCGCTGAAGCAGAAGGACATGCAGAAGTTCGAGAAGGCCAACAAGGCGTGCGAAAGCGTCGGCCGATGAGGCGTGGACGGGCCGTGGCGGCGGCGGTGGCGGTGCTCGCCGTGGCGGCCGGCTCCCTCGCCCTCACCCAGCTCGGGTCCGGCGAGGAGACCGGCGGGGCGAAGAACACCGGGCTGCCCCCGGCCACCGCCCCGGTCGAGCGCGGGGACCTGCGCGAGCGCGCCCAGGCCGACGGAACGCTCGGCTACGACAGGGAGCGCAAGGTCAACGCGGGCGCGGCGGGCACCATGACCTGGACACCGCGCACCGGCTCGACCGTGGAGCGGAACGAGCGGCTGTACGAGATCGACGGCCGGCCGGTCCGCCTGATGTACGGCTCCGGGCCGATGTACCGGACGCTGAAGCCGGGCGACAAGGGCCGGGACGTGGAGCAGCTGGAGCGCAATCTCGCGGAGCTGGGCTACACGGGCTTCACCCCGGACGCGGAGTACACCGAGCTGACCGCGGCGGCCGTCAAGCGCTGGCAGAAGTCCCACGACGTGCAGCAGACGGGGAGGGTCGGGCCGGGGGACGTCGCGTTCGCCCCGGGGAAGGTCCGGATCAAGAGCGTCGGGGCGGGCGTGGGCGAACAGGCCCAGCCGGGCGCCCCGGTCCTGGTCACCACCGGTTCCGAGCGCATCGTCACCTTCCGGCTGGACGTCGCGGAGAGCCAGGTGGCGAAGGCGGGCACGAAGGTCGAGGTGGAGCTGCCGGACGGCACGACCGCGCCCGGGAAGGTCTCATCGGTGGGCCGCACCGCGAAGCCCGGAGACGACCCGCAGGACGACAGCCCCAAGGTGACGCTGACCGTCTCGTTCGACGACCCGGACGAGGTCGGCGGCTTCGACCAGTCGCCGGTGACGGTGAACCTGACGGGCGAGACCAGGAAGGACGTCCTGACCGTCCCGGTGAACGCGCTGCTCGCCCTGCCCGGCGGCGGCTTCGGCCTCCAGGTCGTCCGGGGGGGCACGGCCCGTGAGGTGAAGGTCGAGCTCGGCATGTTCGCCGAGGGCCGGGTCGAGGTGTCCGGCGGGGGTCTGCGCGAGGGCATGAAGGTCGGGGTGCCGAAGATATGAGCACCAACGCCGCCACCGCCACCGGCCCGGCGCCCCACCCCCGTACGGTCGTCGCCCTCACCGGCGTCACCAAGGAGTACCCGGGCCCGGTCGCCGCGCTGCGCGGGGTGGACCTCACCGTCGAGGAGGGCGAACTCCTCGGCATCGTGGGCCCGTCGGGCTCCGGCAAGTCCACGCTGCTGCACATCATCGGCACCCTGGACCGCCCCACCGCGGGCTCCGTCCACATCGCGGGCCACGACGTGGCGGCGCTCTCGGACCGCAGGCTCTCCGCGCTGCGGGCCCAGCACGTGGGCTTCGTCTTCCAAGCGTTCCACCTGGTACCGGGCGTCAGCGCCCGCGACAACGTGGCGGAGGGCCTGCTCTACTCGGGCCTCCCCCGCTCGGTGCGCCGCCGCAGGGCGGCCGAGGCCCTGGAGCGGGTCGGCCTCGCGGACCGCCTCGACCACCAGCCGCACCAGCTGTCCGGCGGCCAGAAGCAGCGGGTCGCCATCGCCCGGGCCGTCGTCGGCGAGCCCGCGCTGCTGCTGGCCGACGAGCCGACCGGGGCGCTCGACTCGGCGTCCGGGGAGGCGGTGATGCGGCTGCTGCGCGACCTGAACCGGGAGGGGGCCACGATCGCGGTGATCACGCACGACACGGAGATCGCGGCCCGGTTGCCGCGCGAGGTGCGGATCCGGGACGGCCAGGTGGTCGCGGACGTGACCCACGGGGTCGCCGTGACGACAGGAGCGGAGCTGTGAGCGCCCCGCGCGGCCGCGGACGGGACCGGCTGAAGGCGGCCCGCCTGAGCCCCCGGGACGTGGCCCACGTCGGCTCGTCCGGTCTGCGCAGCCGCCCGATGCGGGTGGTGCTCTCGGCCCTGGGCATCGCCATCGGCATCGCCACGATGATCTCGGTGGTCGGCATCTCCGCCTCCAGCCAGGCGCAACTCCTGCGCGAGCTGGACAAGTTGGGAACCAACCTCCTCGTCGCCTCCCCCGGTGAGTCGATGTTCGCGGGGGAGGACGTGAAGCTGCCCGAGGAATCGGTCGGGATGGTGGGCCGGATCGAAGGCGTGCGGGACGTCGGCGCGACGGCCGATCTGGACGCGACCGTACGGCGCAACGAGAAGGTCGACGAGGACGACACGGGCGGGATCGCGGTCAGGGCGACGACGGCCGACCTGCTGCGCGTCCTACGCGGCGAGGTCAGCAGCGGCGGCTGGCTGAACGCGGCGACCGGCCGCTACCCCTCCGTCGTCCTCGGCCATGTCTCCGCCGAACGCCTGGGCGTCACGAAGCCGGGCGAGCAAGTGTGGCTGGGCGACCGCTACTTCACCGTCACCGGCATCCTCGCCCCGCTCCCCCTCGCCCCGGAGATCGAGCGTTCCGCCCTGGTCGGCTGGGAGGGCGCGAAGCGCCTGCTGGACTTCGACGGCCACCCGACGTCGGTGTACGAGCGCTCGACGGACGCGGCGGTCGGGGACGTACGCAAGGTGATGGCGGCGACGATCGACCCGCAAAACCCGCAGAACGTGAAGGTCACCGACCCGTCGTCGGCGCTCCGCGCGAAGGCGGCGACCGAGGGGGCGTTCAGCAGCCTGCTGCTGGGCCTCGGCGGCATCGCCCTGCTCGTCGGGGGCGTCGGCGTCGCCAACACCATGATCATCTCGGTGCTTGAGCGGCGGTACGAGATCGGCCTGCGCCGCTCGCTGGGCGCGACCCGGGGCCAGATCCGGATCCAGTTCGTCACGGAGTCGCTGATGCTGTCGGGCCTCGGCGGCCTGGCGGGCGTGGCCCTGGGCGCGGCGGCGACGGGGGTGTACGCACACTCCGGCGGGCTGCCCTGGGTGGTCCCGCTCTGGGCGGTCGGCGGCGGCTTCGGCGCGACGCTGGTGATCGGCACGGTGGCGGGCCTGTACCCGGCGGTCCGGGCGTCCCGGCTCTCCCCGACGCTGGCGCTGCACGCGGCGTGAGGGGGGGCGGGGCCCGGGGGCGCGCGTGCCGGGGCCCGCGAGCCCGACCTGATCCGAACGACACGCGCTAAGGACGGTCCGCCGCCCCGGTCACCTGGGCCAGGTCGACCGCCCCCGCGACCCGGGCCGCGACCGTCTCCGCGTACGCCGCGTCACCGCGCTCGAACGCGGCCCGGTGCGCGGCGCGCAGGAACGTCAGCACACCCAGCGTCCGGCCCCGGCTCCGGAGCACCGCGCAGAGCGCGTGCGCCGCGTCCCGGGGCCAGCGGCGCTCCTCGGCCCAGGCGGCCGGATCGGCGGCCCGGGCGGACGCGCTCGTCCGGACGGTTCCGGTGCGCTCGACGGACTGGAGAGCGGGGTGCCCGGGACCGTAACGGGCCGGGATGGAGCCCCCCGCGACGGGCAGGCACGGGCCGGGCGCGTCGAGGGGCGTGGCGGCCGTCCGCACCAGGCGCTCGCCCGCGACCAGATCGACCAGGACGTGATCGGCGAACCCGGCGAGCGCGAAGTCCAGCAGGGAGGTCGCCGCCTCCATCGGGTCCTCGCACTCGGCTGCCGTCCCGGCGGCCCGGTGCAGCTGGCTCGTCCGGAACCGCAGCCGGTCGGCCTCCTGCTCGGCGAGCCGGGCGGCGGTGACGTCCTGGAACAGCCACCCCACCCCGAGCGGAACCGGTTCCTCCGTCAGCGGCGAGGCCAGCCGCAGGAAACCGCTGCGCCAGCACCGGCGGCGTTCGCCCTCCGCCGTCCGCAGCGTCACCCACAGCTCGGCCGGGGCGCTCGGGGCCCCTTCGGCGAGCACATGGTGCAGGGCCGCCTCCAGCTCCTCGACGCCCTGGACGACCAGCTCGCCGAGCGGGCGGCCGAGCAGACCGGTGCGGCCCCCGCCGAGCGCGCGGGAGGCGTACGCGTTGACGACCGTCGGGCGCAGGTCGACGTCGACGAGGACCACGCCCCAGGACGCGTCCTCCAGCAGCGCCTCGCTCAGCGCGATGGCCCGCTCCAGGTCGATCTGCGCGTGCACCTCGCTGAACGCGCAGTAGACCCCGGCCGGCTGGCCGTCCGCGCCGCGCACCCCGGCGGACTGGGTCCGCACCAGCACCCGGCCGCCGTCCTTGCGCAGCAGCGCGAACTCGTGCACCTGCCGCCCCGGCGCGTCCATGGCCGACATCAGCCGCGCCCGCACCTCGTCCGCGTCGGCCCGCCGCACCGCCCAGCCGGCGAAGCCGCTCCGGCCGACGGCCTCGTCCGCCGACCAGCCGAGGACGCGTTCGGCCTCGCGGTTCCAGTGGGTGACCGTGCCCGCCGCGTCGAACGCGCAGAGCGCGGCGTCCATGCCGTCGAGCAGCGCCGCCAGCAGTTCGGACCCGGCGGGCGCCCCGGGGATCGCGTCCTCGCCGGCCCGGCCCCCGGGGTCCACGGAGAGCCCCGGGGGCCCGCCGCCGGAATCCTCGTCCGGTCCGAGCTCGTCGGTGGTCCCGCTGCTCCTGGAAGCACCCACTCCGCACCCCCCGCAGAACGTGTCGGCCGTTTCCCCACGCGTCGCCGCGTGTATTGCTGCACGTCAGACCATTCAACTCGAACGTGACCCAGCACACATCAACTTCGCCGAAATCATTTCTCCCACCGGCGGATTCCCGAGCGCCTCCCGTCGCTCTCGCCACACCGTGAACGCGGCGGGACCCCGTCGAGTCCGCGGGCGTGGGGAGTTCACCGGCGGCACGGCGGTTCGTGGTGACGACGTCACACCAAGTCCACCGGCCGCGCCCATCCTTGGGTCGCCCTCGCACACCCTCGGCCCCGGCCGCTCCTCCGCCCCTCGACCGCAAGGAGCTCCTCCGTGACGCCCTTCCGCACCGCACGTCCGACGGCGGCCGCGCTCGCCGTCTGCGCCGCACTCACGACACTGGTCGCCGCGGCCCCCGCGCCCGCCGCCCGGCAGGACGGCTCCCGGCCACTCCCCGGGATCACCCCGCGGGCCGAGACCGCCACGCTGTACGACGACGAGCGGGGCGGCAACGCCAACGCGGACGACCCGGCGATCTGGCGCGACCCCGCCGATCCGGACCGCAGCCTGGTGATCGCCACCGCCAAGGAGGGCGGGCTGCGGGTCTACGGTCTGGACGCCCGCCTGGTGCAGTCGGTCCCCGCACCCGCCGCGCCCGGCCCCGACGACGCCCCGGGCCGCTTCAACAACGTCGACCTGGTGCACGGTCTGCGGCTGTCCGCGGGCGGCCCGGCGGACCTGGCCGTCACCTCGGACCGGGGCCACGACCGGCTGCGCATCCACCGCATCGACCCGTCCCGGCCGGGCGGCCCGCTGACCGACGTCACGGAGCCGGCCGCGCCCCGGGTGTTCTCCACCGGTCAGGACGAGGTCAACGAGCAAACGACGGCGTACGGACTGGCCACCTGGACCGACCGCCGCAGCGGCCGCGCGTACGCCCTGGCCAGTCGGCGCAACCGCACGTCCGTCGCGCTGCTGGAGCTGCTCCCGACCCGGTCCGGCACCGTCACGTACCGCAAGGTCCGGAGCATCGACCTGCCCTCCGCGTTCCGGCTGCCCGACGGCACGGCCTGGTCGCCCTGCGGCGAGCCGGGCGAGCTGCCCCAGGTCGAGGGCATGGTGGTCGACCCGGCCGACGGGACGCTCTACGCGGGCCAGGAAGACGTGGGCATCTGGCGGATCCCCGCCGATCTCCGGGGGAGGCCGGTGCTGGTCGACAAGGTCCGCGAGTACGGCGTCCCGGGCACGTACGACGAGGAGAGCGAGGAGTGCGCCCCGGGGAAGGACCCGGGCTTCGGCGGCACCCGGATCTCGGCCGACGTGGAGGGGCTGACACTGCTCCCCGAGCGGAACGGCGACCGCTATCTGCTGGCCTCCAGCCAGGGCGACGACACCTTCGCCGCGTACGCCCGAAGGACCGGCCGCGAGAACCGGCCCCTCCCCGTGTACGCGGGCGGCTTCCGCGTGACGGCGGCCTCGCCGACGCTGGACGGGTCCGAGGTCTGCGACGGCGCGGCGGTGCTGAACGAGCCGCTCGGCAGCCGGTACCCGGGCGGCCTGCTCGTCGTCCAGGACGGCAGCGCCACCCCGGCGCAGGACGGACGCGAGGCCACCGGCTTCAAGTTCGTCGATCTGCGCAAGGTCAGGGGCGCGCTCGGCCTCACGGCCGCCGGGGGAAAGGCCGGCGGGAAGGTCACCGAATAAATCGGTTGAACCGCGATCCGGGGCGCTCGTAGGCTGTGGAGCACACAGGAAAGGAGGTGTTCCGGAAGTGATTTCTCTTCGGACTCGTGAGGTGGCTGCGGGCTGACGCCCGTCGTCGCACTCTTTTGCAGTGCAGGCCGGTCGCCGGCCAATTCCCAGCAGTCACCGACCCGCAGGCTCGCCGGTAAGTCCGGCCGGCTCCTCTGTGCACGGAGGAACCAGAGCCTGCGGGTTTCTGCGTTGTCCGGCCTCCTCCGGCCGCCCTACGGGCAGAGCCGCTCCACCCGCCACGTACCGCCGGACGCGCCTTCGCCCTCCCTGACGTACCGCAGCCGGTCGTGCAGCCGGTTCTCGTGCCCCTGCCAGAACTCGATCGTCTCGGGCGCCACCCGGAAGCCGCCCCAGTGCGGCGGGACCGGGACCTTCTCGCCCTCGGGGTAGCGGGCGGCCAGCTCCTCGTACCGGGCGATCAGTTCCTCCCGGGAGCCGACGACGCTGGACTGGGCGCTGGCCCACGCGCCGAGCTGGGAGCCGTGCGGCCGGGTGCGGAAGTAGCCCACGGTCTCCTCGCGGGAGGTACGGGAGGCGGTGCCGGTGACGATGACCTGGCGGGCCATCGGGTGCCAGGGGAAGAGAAGCGAGACGCTGGGGTTGGCGGCCAGCTCGCGGCCCTTGCGGGAGTCGTAGTTCGTGAAGAAGACGAAGCCGCGGTCGTCGTACTGCTTGAGCAGCACCGTGCGCGCGGAAGGGCGGCCGTCCGGGTCGGCGGTGGAGACGATCATCGCGTTGGGCTCGTGCAGCACCCCGCCGACGGCGACCTGGCGGAACCAGCGGGCGAACTGCTCCATCGGGTCGGCGCTGAGGTCGCGCTCGGTGAAGTCCTCGGAGCGGTACTGCTCCCGCATGGCGGCCGGGTCGAGGGGCGAAGCCGCCCGGGGATCCCTCTGGCCCGGTGCGGGCACAGGGTGATCCGGATGCGGCACGGAGTGATCTGATGGGGTCACAGGCCCATCCTGCCGCAGCGGCCGAGTCTGCCCGGCGCTGAGGGGCCGTAACCACGCGCCGTCGAAATGGGCTCCTGTGCCGGATGTCACGCTTCCCCGCGTCGGAGGAACCCGCCAATATCTTGGGGCAGGCCGCTGTGGCCTCCGCACAGCCCAGCACGCCGCGCACCGCACGCCGCACGCCGAACTGAGGGAGCCGCCTGATGTCCGACTTCGTACCCGGTCTTGAGGGAGTCGTCGCGTTCGAAACGGAGATCGCCGAACCGGACAAGGAAGGCGGTTCGCTGCGCTACCGCGGAGTCGACATCGAGGACCTGGTCGGTCACGTCTCCTTCGGCAATGTCTGGGGCCTCCTGGTGGACGGGGCGTTCAACCCCGGCCTGCCGCCCGCCGAACCGTTCCCGATCCCCGTGCACTCGGGTGACATCCGGGTCGACGTGCAGTCCGCGCTCGCGATGCTCGCCCCCGTCTGGGGCCTGAAGCCGCTGCTGGACATCGACGAGGCGACCGCGCGTGACGACCTGGCGCGGGCGGCCGTGATGGCCCTGTCGTACGTCGCCCAGTCGGCGCGCGGCCAGGGGCTGCCGATGGTGCCGCAGAGCGAGATCGACAAGGCGCACTCGGTGGTCGAACGCTTCATGATCCGCTGGCGCGGCGAGCCGGACCCCCAGCACGTGAAGGCGGTCGACGCGTACTGGACGTCGGCGGCGGAGCACGGCATGAACGCCTCGACGTTCACGGCCCGGGTCATCGCCTCGACGGGTGCGGACGTCGCGGCCGCCCTGTCCGGCGCGGTGGGCGCGATGTCGGGCCCGCTGCACGGCGGCGCCCCGTCCCGGGTCCTCGGCATGATCGAGGAGATCGAGCGTACGGGCGACGCGTCCGCGTACGTGAAGCAGGCGCTGGACCGGGGCGAGCGGCTGATGGGCTTCGGCCACCGCGTCTACCGCGCCGAGGACCCGCGCGCCCGCGTCCTGCGCCGCACGGCCCGCGAGCTGGCAGCGCCGCGCTTCGAGGTGGCGGAGGCGCTGGAGAAGGCGGCGCTGGAGGAGCTGCACAACCGCCGCCCGGACCGGGTCCTGGCGACGAACGTGGAGTTCTGGGCGGCGATCGTGCTGGACTTCGCGGAGGTCCCGGCGCACATGTTCACGTCGATGTTCACCTGTGCCCGGACGGCCGGCTGGTCGGCGCACATCTTGGAGCAGAAGCGCACGGGCCGCCTGGTGCGCCCGTCGGCGACGTACGTGGGCCCGGGGACGCGGGACCCGCGCGCGATCGAGGGGTACGAGGACATCGTGGGGTGAGCCGGGCCCGGGGGGGCCGGTCGGGTCCGGAGCCTCCCTGGTCGGTGAACGCGTCGGTACGGGGTAGACGTAGCGGCACGTTTCCGGCGCATTCCTGGCGCACTCCCGGCACGAGGAGGCACACGATGACCACGCCCCGCCCGTCCCTGACCCTGTCCAGCACAGTGCTCGACGCCCCGGACGCGGCGGAGCTGGCGGGCTTCTACCGCCGGCTCCTGGGGTGGCAGCCGGTGCAGGAGGAGCCCGACTGGGTGAAGCTCCTCCCGCCCGGCGGCGGCCCCGGCCTGAGCTTCCAGACCGCGAAGCCGTACGTGCCCCCGGTCTGGCCCGCCGCCCTCGGCGACCAGCTGATGATGCTGCACCTGGACTTCGAGGTGACGGACCTGGAGACGGCCGTGGCCCACGCGGTCGCGGAGGGCGCGACGCCCGCGGAGTTCCAGCCGCAGCACGACGTACGGGTGCTGTTCGACCCGGCGGGCCACCCTTTCTGCCTGTTCGTGACGGACCAGGTCCCGGGCGAGCCCCCGGCGATCAGCCCCGAGTGGGTGGCCGAGCAGACCCGGGAGATCGCCGAGCAGGACCGGGTGACGGTCCAGGACGCGGTGGCCCCGGACCCGTCGGACCCGGCCGCACCGGCACGGCAGAAGGAGCCGGACACGCTGGCCTGACTCAGCCCCGGCGGACGGCGATGACGTTGTCCGTGACGGTCGCCGTCTCACCGCCGGGCCCGGTGGCGGTCCGCTCGGGCGCGTGGCACCGCTCGGTGCGCCATCCGTCGCCCAGTTCCAGGGACGCGAGTACGTCGTCGGGGCTGGGGAACCGCACGTCCTCGTGGCCGTCCCGCCAGGACCAGGGGGCGAGCGAGGCGTGCTCGACCAGGATGAGGAGACCGCCGGGGGCGACGGCTTCGGCGGCGCGCCGGAGGACCTGCTCGCGGGGGATCTCCACGGGCGTGTGGAAGTAGCCGGCGGTGACCAGGTCGAAGGCCCCGTCGGGGAAGGACCGCGCGAGGTCGTGCCGGCTCGGGTGGACGCGGTCGGCCAGCCCGGCCGCGGCGGCTCCGGCGGCGACGCGCTCCAGGGCGGTCGCCGAGACGTCGACGGCGGTGACGTCCCAGCCGAGCGAGGCGAGCCAGAGGGCGTCGCCGCCGTGCCCGCAGCCGAGGTCGAGCGCACGACCGCCGCCGCCCGGCCCAGGGGCCAGGGCGGTGATGACCTCGACCAGGACGGCGTTGGGCCGGGTGCCCCAGGTCGGGTCGACGGCGGCGTAGTGCTTCTCCCAGAACGCGGCGGAGTCGGTGGTCTCGGTGGCACGGGTGGTGTCGCTGCTCACGGCGGATTCCTTTCGCTTCCGTTGCCTGTTTCTGGGAGGAAGGTGCGCCGCAGCCTGCCGCACTTGCAAGATTCCATGCCGTTTCGGCAACCTGGGCGTATGGGAGACACAGCAGAACAGCCACCATCGGCATCGGGCGCCAGGAACCGGGACGGCGTCCTGGCGGCGGTGGGCCCCCGCCTGCGCGAACTGCGCCGCAGGCACGGCATGACGCTGGCCGAGCTGGCCGAGCGGACCGGGATCAACGAGAGCACGCTGTCCCGCCTGGAGGGCGGCACGCGCAAGCCGACGCTGGAACTGCTGCTGCCGCTGGCGGAGGTCCACCAGGTCCCGCTGGACGAACTGGTGGGAGCACCCCGCACGGGCGACCCCCGGATTCACATCCGCCCGGTCACACGGGACGGCCTGACCTACGTACCGCTGAGCCGCCCGGGAGGGGTCCAGGCCCACAAACTGCTGATCCGCCCTACCCCGGCGGGCACGGAACCGACCCCGCGGACCCACGAGGGCTTCGAGTGGCTGTACGTCCTGGCCGGCCGGCTCCGCCTGATCCTGGGCGACCGCACGCTGGTCCTGAAGCCGGGCGAGGCCGCCGAGTTCGACACGCACGTCCCCCACTGGCTCGGCTCCGACGACGACCGGACGGTCGAACTCCTGGTCCTCTTCGGCCACCAGGGCGAACGGGCCCATCTGAGGGCCCGCCAGGAATCCCCGCGCGGAGCGGCCGACGGGACCTGACCGACGTCGAGGTCGGCGATCACCGCGTGGATACTGGTCGACCATGGATGAGGTCGAAGTAGTCGTCGCCCATTCCGAGCGCGCGACCCTCCGCGTCGGCGACGTGTTCCTGAAAGTGGACGCCGATCAGGCACGTATCGACGCCGAGGTCGAGGTGATGTCCCTCGCGCCGGTCCCGACCCCGAAGGTCCTGTGGCATCGGCCGCCCGTGCTCGCGATCGCCGCGCTCCCGGGGACGACGCTCGGGCGTCTCGGCGGGCCGTCGACCGGGTCACCGGCGGCGTGGGCCGCGGCGGGGGCCGCCATCCGGCAGCTGCACGACGCTCCGCCGCCGCCCCGGCCCGGCCGGGCGGGCCGCAGCACCGCCGAGCTGTCGGCGGAGCTCGACGCCGAGTGCGCGCTGCTCGTGGCGAACGGCCTCCTGCCCGCCGACCTGGTCACCCGTAACCGCCGGGTAGCCGAGGCCGCGCTGCGGCCGTGGACTCCGGCGTTCACCCACGGCGACCTGCAGATCGCGCACGTCTTCGTCGACGGCGACGAGGTGACGGGCGTCATCGACTGGTCCGAGGCGGGCCGGGGTGACGCGCTGTACGACCTCGCCACCTTCACGCTCGGACACGAGGAGCGCCTCGACGACGTCCTGGCCGGCTATGGGGGCGACGTCGACCTCGACGTGATCCACGCGTGGTGGTCGTTGCGCAGCCTGCTGGCGGTCCGCTGGCTCGTCGAGCACGGCTTCGACCCGTTCGCGCCGGGCTGTGAGGTCGACGTGCTGCGATCCCGGGTGTGAGGCTGCGCGGGTACGCCGGACGGAATGCCAGCAGGCCCGCGGCCCGGTCGGCGCCCGAGCGGGTCCGGGGCATCCCCGGGTCAGGAAATCCGCGTGCTTCGGCGGGATGTGGGCGCTAACGTCGCCCGTATGAACGTCACCGGCCCCTGCACCACCGCGACCGCGCGAGCGACCAGCTCGCCGGTTGCCGCCGCCTGACTTTCGTCTCTCCACCCCCGGCGACCGGAAACGGTCCGTCGGCGGTGCCGTGGCCTCTGGCCCCGGCCGGGTGACTGAACGGTCCGTTCTCCGGTGCCTCCCCCCGCTGCCACGCGAAGGAGCCACCCCCATGCGTACGGACCAGCTCATCAGCACGTTCGTCGAGTACTACGAGGAACGCGGCCACCGCAGGATCACCGGCTCGACCCTCCTCCCACCCCCCGGCGACTCCGTCCTCTTCACGACCTCCGGCATGCACCCGCTCACCCCGTATCTGGAGGGCCGCTCCCATCCGCTGGGAAAGCGGCTGGTGAACGTGCAGCGCTGCCTGCGCACCACGGACCTGGACGAGGTCGGGGACGCCACCCATCTGACGGTCTTCGAGATGCTCGGCACCTGGTCGCTCGGCGACTACGGGGGCCCGCTCAGCCTCGACTGGGGATACGGGCTGCTCACCGAGGGCCTGGGGATCGACCCCGGCCGGTTGCACGCCACGGTCTACGCCGGCGACAACCGGACAGGACCGGACACCGATTCCCTCGAACTGTGGCAGGGCCTGGGCGTCCCCGTGGAACTCACGGTGGAGGACAACTGGTGGCCGAAGAGCCTGGACGACCCCGGCAGCGGCGGCACCGAAGGCCCCGTCGGCCCGTGCGGCCCCGACTCGGAGATCTTCCTGTGGAGCGGCGAAGGCCCGCCGCAGTCGACGCCCACCCGCGACGACCGCTGGGTGGAGGTGTGGAACCACGTGACGATGACCCACCGCCGACGCGGGGACGGCTCCCTGGTGCCGCTCCCCCAGCGCAACGTCGACACCGGCCTCGGCGTGGAGCGGCTGGCCTCCCTGCTCCAGGGCAAGCGGTCCGTCTTCGCCTGCGACGTCTTCGACCCGTGGCGTCGCCTCGTACCACCCCTGTGGCCCCTGGAGGAGCCCGACCACCGCCTGGTCAGCGACCACCTGCGCTCGGCCGTCGTGGTGCTCGGCGACGGCGTACGCCCGGCCAACACCGGCCGGGGTTACGTGCTGCGCCGCCTGGTACGACGGGTCCTCACCGTGCTTTGGCGGGAGGACCCCTCGCGCAGCCTCGGGGACCTGCCCGAAGACCTGGTCCGGCACACCGTGGACCATTTCCGGCAGGACATCCGCCCGGGCGAGGTGCTCCGGATGCTCCGCGAGGAGGAGCACCGGTTCCGCCGCCTCCTGGAACGCGGACGGCACGTCCTCACCCGCCCCCGCTTCCAAGGGCCCCTGACCGAGGAGGACTTCCACTACCTGCACGACACCCACGGTCTCCCTCGCGACCTGATCAGGAGCCTGCGCCGGGAGTGAGGACGGTTTCCTGTCTGATGGGCGCTATTTGCTACGGTCCCGCCATGACGTTGTCGGTGCCTTCTGCACGTGCTGTTGATCTTAGGGTCGAGCCAGTCGATGACGTGCTCGATCGTGTGGAGAGGTCTCTGCAGGTCCGCGTCGACCGGGACACGGTCATCCGGAAGCGGCGGTCCGTCGGAGGGCGCACCGACCGGGGCACATGGGTGCGGGTGGAGCGGCGGTCATTCCAGCGGATCGCGTCCCAGGGCGGCAATGGGCCGGAGACGGCCGCCGTACTGCGCGGGGTGGTCATGCCCCGATGGCGTGCAGGACTGACTTGGCGCGACGAGCACGAACCGGTCATGTGGCGGGCCGACGAGACGGACTTTGTCACCGGGAAACCCGTCGGGCAAGCCGCCTTGGTAATCGAGGACCCACGGTTGCCGGACGAGTGGTGGACTGGACTGAATGCCTCGCTGGACGTACTAGCGACACAGCCCACTCCGCGCGTCGCAACGCCGGACACCGATTCGATCACGCAGGGTCTCGTGGACGCGACGATCCGGCCGGTCTTCCCTGAAGTTCCCAACCTCGTCATTGATGAATGGACCCCAGCACATGGGGACTTGACCTGGGCCAATGTCATGGGCCCTGAGTTCTGCATCATCGACTGGGAGGACTGGGGGACGGCACCGCGAGGGCTGGACGCGGCGACCCTGTGGGGAAACGCGCTGGCGGTCCCGGCGCTCGCGGATCGCGTATGGGACGAGCGGCGGCCGGACCTGGAGTCCAGGTCCGGCCGGCTGATGGCTCTGTTCATCTGCGCGAAGATCGTCGGCCCGTACGCGCACGAGGCTGATCCACGGCTGTGGCCGGCACGCGAGAAAGCCACTCGGCTCGTAGGAGAACTTCAGTCCTTCTGACTGACAATGGTCAGAAGGCGGCGGTACTCGGTGACAGCCGTGGAGTCCACTTCGTGAGCCAGTGACTCGACCAGCTCGCTGAGATGCTCCGCGTTGTTGGAACTCACCGCCATTTTGGCTGCTTCGGGGAGGTGGAAGGCTACGCGGAAGGCCGCCTGCGCCCAACTGGCCTGCTCAGGTGCGCGCAGGAACAGCCGCGGATCGAATTTCTCCCACACCGGGTCGCGTGTGTCGCCCGCGAACGGGCTCATCCCCCACACCTCTGCGGCGCCCATGCGTGAGGCGAGAGTATCGCCCGCTCGGAGAACCTCGGCTCCTACCAAAAGACCCGCTCGGAGCATAAGGACATCGGGGCGGGGGTACTCCCGACTCTGCAGTTCGGCCAGCGGCCGGGGGTCCCACGACGAGATACCCCAGGAGCCACAGAGTCCTCGCGCGGTGGCGTCCACGAGTACGGAGCAGGCATCACCCAGCAGGTTCGGTGCGGACCTTTCGGCGGCCTGGGCGAGGCTGTGTTCCGGGTTGTGGAGGAAGACGAGGTCCGGCTCCCTCCCCAGGTCGCGAACGGCACCCGCGATGGCGCCACGTAGGCGATCGGGATCAAGGGAATGCTCCGAAGTTCCTTCCGCAGGAAAATAGCCGACCTTGGTGGACACCGTGAAGTTCGGCAGCAGATCTCCGGCCACATCGGCGAGGGCATTGTGCGCCTGGAACCCGAAGTAGTTGGTGCTGGTATCGATCGCGGTGATCCCGAGATCTACGGCCGTTGTCAAGAGAGAGCGTTCGTGACGAGACCGGTGTAGCCCAAGGACAATTCCGGGGTGACGGGCGCGCAAATCTCCTCCTCTACCAAGATCGCCGCAACCTCTGCCGTTTCGGCACCCATTTCGGACACCGCTCGGACCATGTGTACAGGCCGGCCACTCAGCAGGAGACGCAGCGACGGGAGCGCCTCGGCCGTGAAGGTGAGCTTCTTTCCCGAGGTCAGAACATCGGCTGTTTCCCCGTTCCGCTGGATTCGAGGCGGGAACTGGGTGATGCACACGACGGAGTCCAGCGGTCCGAAAATCTCGAGGAACGGCACATGCCGCGCGGGGGCCGTCTCCTGCTCGTACGCTGCCAGAAAGTCGGCGGGGGAGCGCTCGCCTACGAGTCGGGCTGCGGAGTCGGCGAGGAAGCGGTGGTCGACCCCGCTGGAGCGGTCGAGGTCGTGCCGGAAGATCTCCTGCTCGCGGGACCAGTCGGCCAGCCAAGTAAGCCAGCTGGCTCCCGTGCGCTTGGTGATTCCGAACGTCACATGCAGGCTCTTGCCTGACCCGCTACCAGCGCGAGTGGCTTGGTGCCAGTGCCCGCGCGGGATGTGCATGACGTCACCGGGCCTCATGGTTCCGGACCAGACGATGTCCTCGCTGGGCGTGGTGTTGGGGTCCGCGTCCCGGTACATCGGGGCTGCACGTGAGGTGCCGCGTACCTCCCAGTCCTTGTCTCCCGCGAGCTGGACGACCAGGACGTCGTGGTCGTCCCAGTGCAGAGGGAATCCGGCGGCGTCGTTGGTCGTGAGGTACGCGTTCACCTGTACCCGCTCACGTGACCACCACTGGAGGGCACGGCAGGCCACCTCCATCGTCGGATCGAAGACGTTGGCCTGATCCAGAATGAGCGTCGCACCATCCCTGAGCAGAGACCCCAGGCTGCGCATGTTGACCATGGAGATGCTCTGGCCCCGAGGGCTGACGCTGTCGGTGAAGTAGACAGCAGGATGGACTTCCTCGCCTTGGCGAAAGCACCTGAGCTGGGGCCGGTTCAAACTCCTGCGCATGGCGATGTCGAGGAGGCGGTTCGGGGTCATGACGCGGGAGACGAGATCCGGATCGTCCACGTGTCCCCGTGCGAAGCTGGTGCCGAGTTCCTTGGCATCGCTCCACCCGAGAGCCTTCTCCAATGCCTGGATCATTCGGTGTTCCATCGCTGCCTCCTGATGCGTTGGCTTCGTCGTACAGACGATCAGCGGGGCCCGGCACAGCGGACCGTGCCGGTCCCCCGCCTTTTCTGGGCCTACTCGATGTCGTTCAGATTTCCGTCGCCACCCGGCCACGGTGAGTCGCCGGAACTCCCCTGGTTGTCGGACCGGAGGCTGTCGTACCGGTCGTGGACGGCGGCCAGTTCTTCGACCGTCACCAGAAGGCCGCTCCTGACCGGGGGCGTAGAAGCGCTCTCTGCCATCTCGTGCTCCTTCCTTCTTCGAGCCCTCCTCCGTCCGGGCCGGACGGAGGTCTCCTCAGGTCCTCCGCGAAAGGAGGACCTGAGGCAATCCGCCCGTGCCGGACTACGCCGGCCGCGCGGAAACTTCGAGGTCAAGCGGGAGCAAGGTTCTGCTTGCGTAGCCCGTCCAGGACGCGTGTGTGAGGAGTGCCGCGTCCGGCTCCTGAGACTCGGCTGCGGCTTCCCCCTCCTCGCACCGGTGGCCAAGAGCTCTTTGCCAGGCGAGCTCCGCCAGCAGGGCTTCCGCACGAATCTCGCCCATGGCCGGCATTGCTTCCACGCGTAGGTGGGTGACGTCCTCGGGAGTGATACGCAGCGGCTCAGGCACCAGGGACAGGCCTGGAGTCTTTGACAGGCGCATTGGTCCGGAGGCGACTTGGCCCCATGCCTCGGGTGGAGGATTGTGCGTCGGCTCCTCCAGGGACAGGTGCCGCATGACGACCCTGCGGGCGCTTGCCGTCCGCATCACTTCTCAGTCTGGTCGGCTTTGATACTCAGTTCCGCCCAAGCGACCTTGCTCGAACTGTGGGGCCTGCACCCCCAGCGGTCACTCATGGCGTCAACCAGCAGTAGGTCAAGGCCACTTCCGGCATCACCGGATGGAGAAGCCATGGTCGGTACAACATTGGCGATCAGCTCGGAGACGATCAGCGTGCCCGCGGCCGTAAAGGAGCTGAAGCCCCACATGTGCAGCGCCGTTGTCACCAGAAGGCGGGCTCCGCGCGCTGATTCGGGTCGGCACGCCAGAATCTCGCTGTAGCCAGGCGGACTCGTCGCACTCGGTCGAGCGGCGATCGTGTTCATGGACCTGTCTCCTCGGGAGGTGGGGCGCCCCGCCCCGGCGGGGGTAGGAGGCCGGGCTCTCTCCAAGCCGCCGAGCGGGAAATCAGCCAACCCGGGTAGCGACCGATGTTCAGTCAAAGGCTTCGGCAGGGCAGGAAGAGACTCCGAGAGGTGACCCCAAGATGGAGTCACCGAACGATTGCTGCACGTAACATCGGACCAACGCCGTGTAGGGGGACGGGCGATGGATCGCCAGACAACGAACCCGCGCGAGGTCGTGGCGGGCATGCTCGACGATGCGCGCCTGCTGGCAGCCTGCGCGGACAGGGACATGGGCACACTGTTCCGCCTGCTCAACCGCCGTGGGGTCAGCACCCGACGGCTCGCGTCGGCAATCGACATCTCGCAGGGGCGGCTCTACGACTACATGAACGGCAAAAGCCGGGTCGAGAAGCTTGTTCTCTTCGAGAAGATCGCGGATGCCCTCCATATCCCCGGTCATCTGCTTGGACTCGCTCGCAGGAAATGGGAGCCTGGGACTACTGGGGCGCACGGGTTGCACGTTCACGCTCAGCCTGAAGGCGGGGATGTGAACGCGATGAACGCCTTTCGCACGGCTGACCGGCAAACTGGAGGTGGGCGGCTCTATCAAGCGGTAGTGCAGCACCTCGGCACCCATATCGCGCCGCGCCTGGTCGCTGCCGACGGAGGTCCTCACGTATTCGCCGCAGCGGCGGCCCTTACGGAGATGGCCGGGTGGATGGCTCACGACTCCGGCCAGGACGACCTGGCCAAAAGGCATTTCACCAGAGCACTACCGCTGGCCCGCGCCTCGGGCGATCTCCCACTGTCCGCACATGTCGCCGCGAGCAACAGCCACCTCGCTCTCCAGGTCAGCGATGCGGCGCAGGCCGTGCACTGGGCCCAGACCGGCCTCGAACTAATGGAGCAAGGCCCCCGCTTACCCGCCCTTGCCGCCCGCCTGCACACCATGCACGCGCGCGCCCTCGCAGCAGCCTCCCAGCACTACGCGGCGTACCGTGCCCTGGAGCACGCCCACGGTGCGCTCGTCGCAAGGGCGGACGACGAGCACCCCTGGCTGAGCCCGTTCGACGAGGCCGCCCTGGCCAGTGAGTCGGCGCTCATTCTGCGAGACCTTGAGCAGCACGACCAGGCTCTCTTGCACGCGGAGAACGCCGTGCGGCTTCGTGAGGAGCCTCGGGCCCGTTCCTTGGCCCTGAGCCGCATCACACTGGCCAGCATTCACGTGCACCGCCGGGATCTCGATGAGGCTATCCATGTCGGCAACGACCTCCTCCGCACGAGCCCCACGCTGGGTTCCGTGCGTGTGCTACGCCAACTCGATGTGTTAAGAAGCCTCTTGGAACCCCACAAGGCCATCGCACCAGTCAGCCAGTACCTGGAGCGATTCGACGACGCGCGACGGGCAAGAATGCTCTTGCTGGCCGACATCATCTCGCCTGGGGAGGCATCCCGAAGTGAGTCCCACCCCCGCCGACCCTGACGCCTGGAACGCCTACCTCGCCGAGGGCAACGCCAAGCAGGCCCGCAAACGGGTCGCCGCAGACGTACTGCTGCGAGATCCACTCGGACGCGTCCTGCTGGTGAACCCCACCTACAAGCCGGGCTGGGACCTGCCGGGAGGCATGGCCGAAGCGAACGAGCCGCCCGAAGAGACGGTCAGGCGCGAGCTGCGAGAAGAACTGGGCCGCGACATCGACCTGCTCGGGCTCTTGGTCGTGGACTGGGTTGCTCCGCACGGCCCGTGGGACGACCAGATCGCCTTCATCTTCAACGGCGGCACTTTCAGCGACGGCGAGGCACTACAACCTCACGATCACGAACTCTCCGAGGCTCGCTTCGTCCCGCTGGAGAAGGCACGCGATCTGGTCAGCCATCGGATGCGACGGCGACTGAATGCAGCGGTGAAGGCTCTGGAGGCCGGGCGGCCGACATACCTTCGCGACGGTGCCACCAACTGGTGAGCCGAGCCCGGGCCGATACCGAGACCTCCGCACCCGGCGCTTGGAGCTTGCGACCCGAAACCCCGGCCCCGAGACCCGAGCTTCGGGACAGCCCGTCCACTCGTTCGGGGGTACGCGATCCCAGCCCCGCCCCGAAGCCCGGGTCCCCAGCTTCGGGCTTCGGGATGCGGGACCCGGGATTCGAGCGCCTTCTTTAACCGGCCGGTACAGGCGGGGGATTGGTAAAACCCCCCTGACCTCCCCACCCCGTCACGGCCGGGCAGTATGACTAATCGTGACAGCTTGCGGCGCAGCGTCACGAGTGCTTACGGTGCGAGAACCAAGCGACCCCGACGCGGTGTTGGAGCACCAGGCCGGGGTCTCACCGCAAGATCGATACCCTAGAAAGCCGATCCCATGGCTACCCAGCACCTTAGCTCCGCCCTGCCAGCCCCCGCAGTCTCCGCCGCGCACCCGATGGCCAAGCCCGGCTACGGCAAACGCTCCGCGCCGGACCAACAGGTCCGTACCCGCTACGACTTCGCTCTCCTCCCCACCCGCGAGCGCTACGTCGCCGGATTTGTCGACCACCTGCCCGAGGGTTCCGCGATGAGCGTGAAGACCCTGGCCAAGCAGCTCCCTCTCTACGGACAGCAAGCCATCAGCACCGCCCTCACCGCCCTGTCCGTCGCCGGGCATCTGCGGCGCGTACGGTGCGCGGTCGACGCGGGCCACGAAACCCGTTGGGTCTTCCGCACCTTCTGGTCCCGCACCGCACGCGACAACGAGTGGTGGAACACCTACCTCGCCACCGAGAACGCCGCCCCGGCCACGAGCCGCGCACCAGACACCCCGGCCCCGCACACCGCTGCCCCGTCACCCTGGGTCCCGGCCGAAGGCCCACCGCCCCCGGAGCCCTCCGCCCCCACCTCCGTACCGGACCAGCGCGTCCCGGCGGAGCCCCAGGAGACGGCCCCCTCGCCGGACCCGGACCAGGGCACGGTGCTAGCGACGGCACCGACCGCACCCCGCTCCCCGGCCTACCTCGCCCTGGCCCGCCTCGGCCGCAAGGACCACCGCCTGGCGTTGTCCGCCGACGACTGCGTCGCGCTGGAGGCGCAGGCAGCCGAATGGTTCAACCGGGGCGTGGACGCCGAGTACCTGATCACCGCGCTCACCGCAGGACTCCCTGACCGGGTCGACGTCCCGGTCCGCTTCGTCCGCCGCCGCCTCGCCGACAAGATCCCGCCCCGGCTGTCCGCCGACCGCACCCCACCCGTTGCCCCCGCCCACCGCGTCCTGATGGAGTGCACCGAGTGCGGCGTCCCCGGCCGCCCCGAGGCCCTCCCCGACGGCCTCTGCCGCCCGTGCCGCGCAGACCACCAGTCCGGGCCCGGTGCGACGCCGATCCGCCCCACCGGGGCACCGGCCGACGCCCCCGACGTCGGGGCGTACATCGCCGGGCTCCGCGACATGCTCAAGGCCCCCTAGTTGGCAGTGAAGGTGGTGTCGTAGGTCTGCCATGGGGTGGGTTGTCGGCAGGTGGGGCAGGAGCCGATATTGCTGGCTAGGAGGTGTCGAGGAGGGCCAAGGCCTGGTAGAGGGTCAGGCCCTGGCAGGGACTCTTGGGCATGATCTCTGTTCGGTCGGAATCTGGGCAGCGTGCGCCAATACTGAACTTGATCGGGTGATGTCGGGCTGATTGCGGGACAGCGTGCGGGCGGCGCCGGTAGTCCTGGTTGGGTGAGATATCCGCAGGGCGGCGGCTTGACCGACGCTGAAAGGATCGCGCGCGAGCGGGTCCGGCTCCAGGCCGTGGCTGGCTTCGAGGCCGGCGCAAAGAACCGGGAGATCGCTGCCTCGTTGCGTGTATCGGAGCGGTCCGCGAGTACCGGGGCCGTAAGGACGAACCGAAGGGTTTCGGCTGGAAGGACTTTCGCGACCTGATCGTCCGTGCCCACGCGCAGCTCGGCGGCCCGATCGTCCTGGTCTGGGACAACCTGCGCATGCACCTGGTCGCGCCGCTACGGGAGTTTTTCGCAGCCAACGCCACCTGGCTCACCGTCTTCCAGCTACCGACCTACGCCCCGGACCTGAACCCGCAGGAGGGCGTCTGGTCGCTGGTCAAACGCGACATCGGCAACCTCGCCGCCGCGGACCTCATCCAGATCACCCGAGCCGTGAAACGTCGCCTCAAAAGGATCCAGTACCGACCAGAGCTGGTCGACGGCTGCCTGATGGCCACGGGCCTGACGCTGGAGGGCTGACGTGCTTCAGTCCTCCCAGTTCGCGTAATCACCCATCGCGATGTCGTCACACAGGGTCTCCCATAGCCCGTTGTGTGCGAGCGCGGTGTCATCGAGGGTGGCCAGGAGCTCGCGGAGGTCGCCCGCAGCCTCCTCGAATCTGTCCTCCTCGCCTTCTTCGTAGAACGGGAAGCGGGCGATGGTGGCCGCGACGCACCGGTGGAAGGCTTCGAGGTCCCTGTTCACGTGATTGGTGGTCGAAGACTCGGCCATGGGCATGTGCACGATGCGGCGCGAAGCCACTTCGATGGCGATGTGTCCAAACAGGCCGCTGGTCCCAAAGACGACCAACCCGCTCTCGTCCATCCCGCCGAGGACCGCCGCCTCGGCCAGCGGTTAGTACTCATAGCCGATCAGCCCCGCCGGGACCCCGATCTCCCGCAGATCGGCGGCGATCTCAGTGGGCACCTCTGGTGAGCAGCCGATACGGACCACGACGTACTGGGGCAAGGACAACGGCGGCAGGTCTCGCATCACGCGGACATCATCCTCGTTCTCCCGCGTCGCGGGAACCGCGATCCGGGCCCCAGCACCATGCGGCAGACCCCGACATCACGGAGCGTTTTCAGCTTCGCCACTCCAGGGTGACGCCATGGTCCTCGCTTGAGCCCTGAAAGCTCCTCGGCTGGGCCTGCCGAGCATGGTGGGTTGTCTGTGGACAGTCGCAGGCGGTCACTTCGCTGAGGGGCTGGCTCCGCGTTTCCGGGCGGAAGACGATCTCAGGAGGAATGGAACGCATGATCGAAGTATCATCCCTGCAAGGTTCTCCGGCCCGTACTTCCCGACCTCCGCAGTGGCGTAGTCGGACAGAGGCATCCCTGTGGAGAGGACAGAGGGCGATGAGTGTGGCCGAGAGTTGGTCGCGTGTGATGAGTCTGCTTCGGGAGCACGCGCCGGCCGATCACGCGGATCTGCCCGGGCCCGCTACGGAGCAGATGCTCGCGGCAGCCGAGGAGCGGATGAGGATCTCCCTGCATGGGGACCTGCGGACGTGGCTGTTGCAGAACAATCTGGATCTGTCGGAGGAAGATTTCGACGACGAAGTGCAATGTTGCGGTTTCGATGGGTTCCCCGACGAGGGGAGCTTCTTTCTGGGCATCCGGGCGATGGAGAGGCTCTGCGCGAACCGTTCCACGCCCTGCGGATTCGACCCGCCGGACCAGCCGGACTACCCGTTCTGGCGCAACGAGTGGGTCCCGTTCCTGTCGGACCAGGACGGCTGGATGGGAAAGTTCATCGACGTGAGGGACGGACGTATCGGCAGATGGTTCGTGGGTGAGCCCACGGTCACCGGCGAGTACGCGTCACTGGCTCACTACTTCGACTCTGTGGCGGAGATGCTGACGAGGATCGGCGCGGGGGACAATCCGGTCTGTTCGGTTGCCGAAGGGCGACTTGTCTGGTCGTGAGACGGTTCCCCACTGGATGACGGCCATTGCCGATCCGTCCTCCCCCCTGGAAGGGCAATGAGCTTCATCAGCGTTGACGTTCCAGAGTGAGAAGGGCTGCGGCATTGACGGTCAGGCGGTTGGGGCTACAGCGGGCCCGGCGGAAGATCTGCCAGGACTTCAGCCTTGCGATGCTTCGTTCGACCGGTGCCCGTGCTGCTGACAGGGCCCGGTTGATCGTTCGTTGGGTCGTGGTGAGGTCCCGGTTCGGGAGCCGTCTGATCGGTGTGGTCACCCAGGAGCCGGCTCCGATGTAGGCGCGGTCGGCGAGGACGGGGACGCCCTGGCGTTCGCAGATCCGGATGATGCGGTGGGTGCGGGCCGCGGTCAGGTCGTGGGTGCGGCCGGGCAGCGCGGGTGAGATCCACAGCAGGTTGCCTGCGGGGTCGGCGATGACCTGCACGTTCACGCTGTGGCGACGGTGCTTCTGCGAGAAGTCGCTCCGGCTGTCTCCGACGCGGTCGCACTCGGCGAGCGTCCCGTCGAGCAGGACGTGCTCAGGATCAGTCTCGCGTAGGACACGCAGCAGGCCGGGCGCCCGTCGGGACAGGTGATCGATGACGGCCGTGACGTAGGCGTGGGCGGTGCCGACGGATATGCCGAAGCCGGCGGCGATCTGCGCGAGCGTGTCGTGGCGGCGAAGGTAGACCAGGCCGACGAGGACGCACTGGTGGGGCGGGAGCTTGCAGCGGCGGTCACCCTCACGGGTGACGATGAGCATGGATACCCACTCGACCCGGTCGTGCGGCAGGTCGGCAAACCAATGGGGCTCCTGTGTTGATGAGTTGAGATGTCGAACATTTCTCTCAACGGCACGGGAGCCTCGTGCGTTGCGGAACGCTGGCCCGTCACCCGATCGGTGGCCACTCTGAAAGAGCTCACGGATTCAAGCTCAATAGCGCGAACACCTCCTTGCCGAGCCCTACTGGTCCAAACCAGGTGTTTTGAATGCTGGCCGCGAGTCAGCTACGCGCTGCTGAATGACGCCGACTGGATGCCAGTAGTCCCCATCCGAACAGAACAAGAGCCGCAGTCCACGCGGGCAGACTCTCGGCGGGATAGAGCGTGAGAGCCCACCACTCAGCTGCTGGCTTCCCGGAAGGGTGGTACGCACGCCCGAGACTGGCGCTGATCAACAGGAGCAGCAGGCAGACCGCGCCGGCTGCTGCCTCGTTACTGACCCGTCGTACGACCAGAGCCACTGCGAGGAGCAGCATCAGGTTTCGTGGGATGTCCATGCCCAATATGAAGCCCAGTAGATGGGACAGCGTCACAGCGGCCGTGACGGCCGCGAGGTCCCAGCGGTCAACGCGCACGACTGCTGTCCTCTCGGGAGCGTCCAGGCGACGCTCAAGGCAGTAGAGGACGGCCCCGACAACGAGGAGCGGGGTGAAGTACTGGAGACGCGTACTGACCATGCCACCCAGAAATGCCGGTACGGGGACTTCTGTCCCGCCAAGGATCCAGCAGATCACTGCCAGCAGCAGGAGGGCCAAAGGTACGGCCCACCAGCGTCGCACGACGGAAATGTAGAGCTTCACGTCGTCTCACCCACGCAGTGGGTCTGGTCCTGGGCTGCCTTGGTGAACCACTGGGCCTGCCGCTCAGCAGGAAGTTGACGGATGCGCTCGACCTGCTTCCAGTCCTGCTCAGGGACGCTCGCCCGCACGTCTTCTTCGTCTACGCCAACGACCAATAGCGCCCAGGTGTCGGCCAAGTACGGCTGGCGGCAGTCACGTACGCCGTGGAGTGCGGCGACGCCGGCGACGGCCGACCGTGCGAGATCGACACGGAGTTGCTCAGTACTGTTCTCCGGCGACCAGTACAGGGGCCAGGTACCCGGTTCGAGATCGAGTTCATCGGAGGCCAGTCGCAGCGTCCGGGGCGAGGGCACTCCAGAGGCTCGCAGTTCTTCCAGTGCGGGTAGAGAGCTGTCGCGCAGACTGGAGGCCTTCTCCTCGTACTCTTCGGGCAGACAGAGCGTCGGCGACTTGCCGACGCAAACGGTATGGCCGACACGTGCATGCGCGAGCGGACTGTGCCCCCAGTCCGATACAAGACTCCTGCCCGTGAGGATCGTCGCTGCCAGAACGGCCACGCTCACCACGACCAGCCAAGGCCTGCGGCGGACGCCCACGATTAGCACGACAGCCACAGTGAGTCCGGCAGTGACCAGCCAGGGAACAAGGTAGACGAGTGGGTCCAGAGTGTCGGTGAGGGTCGAGTTCTCAGGTATGAAGCCATTCAGATGCCGCCATGCCGGGGCACTCATGGACTGCGGAATGGCGAGCCACACCCAGCTGCCGACCGCAGCGATCAACGCGGCAACAGCGCGTGGACACAGCAGCCCAACCACCCAGCCGATGACTATCCAGGCGCACGGGATTACCAACAGGTGCCCAACGGCGAGCAGACCAGGAGTGCTCGGCCAGACCCCGACGGTCATCCTGGTCATGATCAGGGCGCCAACGACAAGGAGGAGGTGCAGCACGAAGACCGGTCGGGACGCCCACAACCACCGGCGCACAGGACCTCGAGAGCTGACCCTCCGCAGGTCTTCCACGTGCCGCTGGCGGCCGGCTTCCCAGGCGGAAGCACCGGCCACTGCCGGAGCGATCGCCGTGATGCCCCACGAGGCGAACTCGCCCGACGCCAGGCCGTAGCCGTGAACTCCCCAGAAGTTCCCTTCCGTGACGAAGCTGTTCAGGTAGAAGAGCGCCGGGAGGATCAACCAGGGAACAGAGGACGCACGAAGATTCCCGAGAGAGATCACTGTTCCACCGATCCCAGCAGGGCCGAGTAGGCGCTCTCCAGGCGTCGCCCCGGGACACTCTGCGGATCGGCGTAGTCGGCGAATTCGGCTACTCCGCCCTGAAATCTCGGGGCCCCGTTTTCCAGGACCACAACCTCGTCGAAGGCCTGGTCCAGGTCGGCAATGTCATGTGTGGAAACGATGACGTGCACGCTGCCTCGCAGTTCGACGAGCAGATCGTGGAACCGGCGTCGCTGGGCTGGGTCCAGACCGACCGTGGGCTCGTCGAGAAGCAAGAGTTCCGCGTCATGCACCAAGGCCTGGGCAATGGCCAGCCGTTGCTGTTGCCCTCCCGAGAGGGTCCCAACCTTGTCCTTGATCTTCGTGGTCAGCCCGACACGCTCGATCGCTGTTGGAGCGGCACGCCATGCGTCGCGTTCCCGCATCCCCTTGAGCCAGCCGACGTAGGCAACGTGCTCCTGGCATGTCATTCTCGGAAGGAAGCTGGCGCGCTGGGGCAGCCAGGAGACCTTGCGCCGGTAGGACGGCAAAGTGCGGCTGTTGGTGGACCGCAACTCGCCGAAGCGGACCTCTCCTTCCAATGGAGCGTGCGCGCTGGCTCCTAGCGCGAGGAGCGTGCTCTTACCCGCTCCGTTCGGACCCAGAAGAACGGTGTTGCCCGGCGAGAAACTCAGGTCGAGTCTGTCGATGACAGGGCGTGTCCTGCGGCTGTAGCGGAACGTGCAGGACTGGTAGTGCAACGGCATGGGTCAACCTCATCGACGGAACTCGTCCGCGGCCCTGCGGGGACCGCGGGGCCGGGGGCAGTGTGATTGGTAGGAAGCGACCAGGGACCTGACCGAACCGTGGGCGCCACCAACGTCATTGACGTCGAAGTAGTAGTCCTCGGCTCCATGGTCTTTCCAGTTTCTCGTGGAGGTCGACGAGGAACTCGCGAAACACTTCGTGAACGGTGCCCTGGTGTAGTCCCTGTCAGGGAAGTTGTTGACGACCTTGTAGAGCGTGACGCTTGCAGCGGC
The DNA here is from genome assembly GCF_042718715.1 of Streptomyces sp. NPDC058576. Lineage (NCBI taxonomy): Bacteria > Bacillati > Actinomycetota > Actinomycetes > Kitasatosporales > Streptomycetaceae > Streptomyces > Streptomyces sp. NPDC058576. Next base: position 56,164 of record NZ_JBHXPF010000009.1, read on the forward strand.
GTTCCCTCCCGTGCACCCGGTGAATTTGATCGTGGTGCCGGTGGAGGAGCTCGGCTGGTACCACGGGCGGGACTCAGCCCGGGCCGACGCCGGACAGGCTGCTGTCCCAGCTCCCCGCCTGAGCCGGCGAGGCGAAGATACCGACGACCGTGACGGCGCTGAGCAGCGCTACGGCTGCCCGACGAACCGAGGCTCGCAGAGCCATGACACGCGCGTGGAGAGATCTCACAGGTACATCCCGTTCGCTCGCGGATCGAATCCGCGCACACGAAAGAGGAATGTCCCCCTCCCCCGGAAAGGCATGCCCGCCCCGACAAGAGCGCCATGCTCCTGTCACATGCCAAACGCTGAGATCGTAAAGTTGATAGCCGAAAATGATCAACGGCTATTTTCGGTCAGGCCTTGGAGCAAGCGACCAGCTAACAAAGCCCTACTAGCAGTCATCCCGTTCGGGCGACGCATCACCTCCTGGCCCAGGGCCCGTCGAGGTAGAGCTGAGCCGGGCCGATGAGTATCGCTCCTCGGCACGGTCGACATCGGGGAAGCAGACACACAGATGGGAGCAGCACATGGGTCAGCTGGTCGTGGTCAACTTCGTCTCGCTGGACGGTGTCATGCAGTCGGTCCTCTCCGCCGACGAGGACCGGGACGGTGGGTTCGATCAAGGCGGCTGGGTCCTGCCGTACGTCGACGAGGTGGTCGAGCGGTTCATGAGCGGAGTCACCGCCGGTGCCGGGGCGCTGCTCCTGGGCCGCAGGACCTATGAGATCTTCGCCGGCACGTGGCCGTACGCCGACATGAACGACCCCGCCGTGGCCGCGATGAACACGATGCCGAAGTACGTGGCTTCGCGCACGCTCAAGGATCTGAGCTGGGCGAACTCCATCCTCCTCGGACCTGATCCGGTGCGGGAGGTGGGCCGGATCAAGTCCGCCTCCGAGAGCGAGACGGTGGTGCTGGGCAGTGGAGGGCTGCTCGGGACCCTGATCGAGCACGACCTCGCAGACGAGTACCGGCTGCTGGTCTTCCCGCTCATCCTGGGCAGCGGGAAGCAGCTCTTCGCCGAGGGAAGGAGCCCCCGCCGCCTGGTACTCACCGCCACCCGGTCGACGCCGTCCGGCGTCCTGATCAACACGTACCGCCGCCGCACCGACGGGTGAGGGCCACTGCGGCGACCGGCGATCATGACCGGCCCGGGCGGGAAGTCTCGGATGTGAGCCCGACGGTCGGCGGGTCCGTGCCGCGCGGCTCCGAACGAGTGGACTTGCCGGGGCGCGGCCGGGATGCGGTGTGGAGCCCGTGGGGCTGATGGTGTCGTTGCCGTCCGCTCCGCTCCCCTCCATCCCCGGCCCGGAAGAGGCACGCCCCCATGCGACGCTCCCCCACCCGACGTCTGTTCGCCGCGATGCTGCTCGCGGCGTCCGTCCTGGCCCCGATGGCCGTGGCTCCCGCCCCGGCGGTCCACGCCGCCGCAGGCCCCGGCCAGCACGACCGGCACTGCGGGAAGGACCGGCGCGACCGGCACGACTGTCCGTCGGGCGGTCTCGACCCCGCGCTGACCGCCAAGCTGGACAGGACCATCGAGCAGGTCCGGAAGCAGGCCGGCATTCCCGGTGCCGTCGTCGGGCTGTGGATGCCGGGGAAGGGCAGCTACGTCCGCGCGAGCGGGGTCGCCGACAAGGTCACCGGTGAGCCGATGTCGGCCGACACCCGCATCCGGATCGGCAGCGAGACCAAGACGTTCACCGTCACCGCGCTGCTCGAACTCGTCGACGACAAGCGCGTCAAGCTGGACGACAAGATCTCCGCCTACGTCCCCGGCGTGCGCAACGGCGACCGGATCACGCTCCGCCAGCTCGCCGGGATGCGCAGCGGCCTGTTCCCGTACACCGCCGACGCCGACTTCGTGCACGACCTGCTGAGCGATCCGTACCGCTCGTTCACCCCGCGCGGTGTGCTCGCGTACGGCATGAAGCACAAGAACACCTTCAAGCCGGGCGCGGAGTTCCAGTACTCCAACTCCAACCTCGTCCTGCTCGGGCTCGTGATCGAGAAGGTCACCGGTCAGCCCCTCGACCGCGTCATCCACGAGCGGGTGCTCCGCCCCGCCCACCTGCACAACACGCTCTTCCCGACCGGGGCGGAGTTCCCCGAGCCGCACGCCCACGGTTACACCGACCAGACGCTGAGCGGCGAGACCGAGGACGCCACGGACTGGAACCCCAGCTGGGCGTGGGCCGCCGGGGCGATGATCTCCGATCTGCACGACCTGCGGCGGTGGGCCAAGGTCGTCGCCACCGGGGAGCTGCTCAGCCCTCGGACCCAGGCACAGCGGCTGAAGACCCTGCCGACCGGGTTCCCGGGGCTCAGCTACGGCCTGGGCATCTTCGACGCCGACGGGTGGATCGGGCACAACGGTTCGCTGCCGGGGTACGAGACGGTGACCGTCTACCTGCCGGCGCAGAAGGCCACGATGGTCATCATGATCAACACGGACTCCCTCAGCGGGGGCCAGGAGCCCTCCACGCTGCTCGCCCGGGCGGTCACCAAGATCGCCACCCCGGACAACGTCTACGACGGCAGCGCCTCCCGGGGGCGCAACACCCCCTGACTCCCGTGCCCCGGGGAGTGCCGGTGCGCATCCCCCGGGGCCGCGGCCTGACCGCCTCGTCGGCGATCATGGCCCGATGAGCCAGGAAACCACGGACGTGAGCGCGGCGATCGCCGCCGAACTCCAGCTGATGGACCCCACCGTGCGCGCGTCACGGCCGCTCGCCGCGCGACTCCTCGACCCGGAGTTCATCGAGGTCGGGGCCTCCGGACGACGATGGACGTACGAGGAGATGCTCGCCGCTCTCCCCGGCCTGGACGGCGGGGACGCAGACGGGAACGGGCCGCGCTTCGAGCCCTCCGGCATGACCGGAGTCGTCCTCGCCCCCGGGATCGTGCACCTCACGTACGAGTCGGTCATCGGCGGTCGCCGGGCCCGTCGCAGCTCACTGTGGCGCAGGCGGTCCGGGGAGGCGGGCGCCGGCTGGCGGATGTACTACCACCAGGCCACGCCCGTCCCCGGCCCGTGAGGCTCAGCCGAAGCGCGGAAGCACGGAAGCGCGGAAGCACAGACGGGTCGGCGGTCTGTCGCGTCCGGCCGGTCCGAGCCGTCCGCCAGCCCCTCCTGCTGCGAAAGGGGCATGAGCAGACGCACGTTGTGCCGACCAGATTGCAGATGTGATGATGTGCGCCATGTCTGACTACGAGGGCCGGGACGGCGCACAGCCGCAAGGTGGCGTTCGGAGGCCGAGGCTGGCGGATTATGCCGATATGCCTGCGGGCGGCAGGCGAGCCGACACTTCGGGGGGCCGGCCGGTCGGCCCGCCCGCCGACTCGCACGGTCCGCGGCCGGGGACTCCGACGCCAGCGCGCACGGCGACCACGGCGACCACGGCGAGAGACGCCCCGGGCGAGGATCCGGTGGTCACCAGTAGACGGCTCGCCTTCATGGCGCTGCTGGAGAAGTTCCGCGCCACACCTGTCCTGGTGCCCCTGGGAAGCCGGTCACCCGGCGCCGAAGGCGGCTTTCTGACTGCCGATATGAACGGCATCCGCTTCATCCTGGCGTTCTCCGACCAACAGGCGCTCGCCCGTTACGCGCAGGCCCAGGGGATGTTCCACAGCGAGTGGAGTTACCAGACCGTCCTCGGCGCACGGTTGCTGGACGTGGCGGTTCCAGCGGCGGGCGTTCCGTGCGGGGTCGCGCTGGACTGCGCGGACGGGGCGGAGGGCCTGGTGCTCCCGCCGGTCAAGGGAATCGTGCCCGATGAGGCCGCGATCGATCTCTACACAGAGGGATAGGGGAATCACGTGAACGGGGGAGGCGAAGACCTCAGGACCCAGGGTCTGAACCTGATAGCCAAGGGACTGACAGAGGCGCTCGGCGAGTTGAAAGAGCTGGGCATGGTCGGTCAGGCCGGAAGGGGACGCGGATTCAGCGAAATCGCGCTCTCCGGACTGGAATTGGGCAATGAAGGACTCACGGAGGAGTTCTCATCGTTCTGCGAGCGCTGGGAGTGGGGCGTCCGCTCCCTGATTAGCGAAGGCAACGGCCTCGCGGTCGCCACGGGCCTGTCCGCCGGCACGTTCTACGAGAACGAGAAGTACGTCGAGGGCACCTTCAAGGTCGTCACGAACGCGGCCATCGGCAACCCGTACGCCTCGGAGGACGAGGTCACCCAGCAGGGCTGGAAGGACATCGCCACCTCGGGCGCCTTCGGTGGGGTCGATTACAGCCAGGAGTCGTGGGATAGGGCCGGGGAGAACATCGAGCAGGGCTGGAAGGATGCCGGGCGGGATGTGATGACCTCCCAGACCATCGGACCGATGGGGCTCAGCCCGGAGAACGTGCGCACCGGGATGGGTGTCTCCGACACCGAGTACAACCGCATGCTGGACGACACGTTCGGCCCTTCTCCCGAGGCGCGCGCCGAAGCAGCGCAGCAGCAGGGGGGTGAGGGCTGATGGGCGTACTCGACGACCTCAAGGATCTCGGCGGCGGTGTCAAGGACGGCATCAACGACGGGCTCGGCGCTCTTGAAGACGGCTTCGAAGAGGGAAAGAAGCTCGTCGGAGAAGGCGTCGACTGGGGGACGAACAAGGTCGGCGACGGCCTGGACGAAGTGGGTCTGCACGGCGCAGCCGATGCCGTCCACGACTGGGGGGACGATGTCGCGTCCGACCTCGGGGCCACCCCTGGTGAGCAGCAGCTCGGCCAGACCGAGGAGGCCAACGAGCTCATCCACGGCAACCCCGGCAAGATCACCGAAAGCGCCAAGCACCTCACGGACTTCCAGTCGGCCTTCGACAAGGTCGGCCGGGGCATGCGCAGCCTCGATTCCGCGCACTGGAAAGGCGCGGCAGGTGACGCCTTCCGCAAGAAAGTCGAGATGCAGCCCAAGAAGTGGCTGCACGCGTCGGACGCCTGCGAGACCGCCGGGAAGGCGCTGGCCAGGTACGCCGACACCGTCAAGTGGGCTCAGGAGCAGGCCAAAGAGGCGGTCGTCCTCTACAAGGAGGGCAAGCTCGCCTCCGAGCAGGCGGTGAAGGCGTACAACAAGCGCATCGACGCGTACAACGCGAAAGTCACAGCGGACCAGGATCCCGGTCCGGTGCCGGAGCCCTTCAAGGATCCCGGCAGAGCCGGTATCGAGGCGGCGCGGGACAAGCTGGCCGAGGCGCGTCGGCAGCGGAACTCGGCTGCCGCGGAGGCCCGGATCAGGGTCAAGGAGGCGCTGGCCCACGCTCCTGCCGAGCCCCCGCCGCTGGACCGGCTCGGCGACAACATCGCCGACGGCTACCACGCGGTGAACACCGAGCTGACGCACGTCGTCGGTGGCGTCCTCAAGGGCGCCTCCGGAATCGTCAACTTCGCCCGTGGGCTCAACCCGCTCGACCCCTACAACCTCACCCACCCCGCCGCTTACGTCCAGAACATCAACACGACGCTGGCCGGGCTGGTGTCCACCGCGGCGCACCCGGAACGCGTCGTCCAGGCCGCGGTGGACGGGTTCAAAAAGGATCCCTCCGAGTTCCTCGGCCGCCTCATCCCCGAAATCGTCGGTACGAAGGGGGCAGGTTTCGCCCGCAGCGGAACCCGCCTGGGGATGAAGTACGCAGACAACGTTCCGGGCCCCACACCGTCCAAATGGAACGATCTGGCGAGCGGCACCAACTCGGTCAAAGAGAAGGCGATTCACTACGAGTCGGTCAATCCGAAGCGTGCTCAGGAATTCCTGGATTCCGAGTATCCCTGGCTCAAGGATGTCAACAACACCGGGCACAACGGGTACACGATGAACTGCAGTCACAATACGGTGACCGTGGATCGCCGCCTGGACGGCATCGAGGTCGGCGCGGCCCCCAAGGCCGCCGGCGACCACATTCCTCCGGAGCAGCTGGGCCTGAAGGACAGGGCCAAGGGGCACTACGACTTCGTCAATAGTTATGATGACATCATTCGCGATCTCCAGGCCCGCGGCGAGGGATCGAGAAGCGCTGTCTACATCAGCAGGCCCGACGGCTCAGCGCATGTTTTCAACGCCGTGAACACGCCGCACGGCGTCGTCTTCCTCGATGGCCAGAGCGGAACTCTGGGAAGGCTGGAGCCGAACGTCACGTCCATAGGACACATCCCTTATCGCAATGGAGCTCCCTAAATGGTAGCCAAAGACGAAGCCGTGGTCGGCGCCGCCGAATTCTTGAAGAAGGTGGCCCACCCGGACCGGGCGGACTCGGTGGTGATGCTCCCGGAGACCGCCATCGAGTTCGCCTACGGCTGGACCGTTCGTTTCGACTTCAAGGAGCACATCGAAACAGGAGATTTCGCTCAGGCACCCTTCTCCTCCGTGGTCGTCGTTCCGCATGACGGGTCCGCCGCCCACTTCGCCCCCACGTTCCCGCCGCCGGCCGAATACATGGCCCTCCAAGCCTCCGGCAACTGGCCGCCCCAGAAAGGGCAGTAGCATGCTCCGCCCCGACCAGCAGGCCGCAGCCTGGCTCGCCGCCACCTACCGCGGGCTCGCGGAACCGGCGGCACCGCACCCGGTGGCCGAGTCGGCCTCGGCCTGGCTCATGGCCTGCCGGACCGTGCAGCAGCCGGGGTTCCCGCAGACCCCGATGCTGGCGTCCTCCGTCGTCGTGCCCAAGGACGGCAGCTCCCCGTTCCATCCCGCACCGAGCGCCCCCCTGGCGGATCTGGAGCCCGCCGCGTCGTACGACGCGGCCGTCGCCCGGGTCCAGAACCAGGGGCGCAGGATCAACGCCCGGGGCGCTGTCGTGGCCCTGCACTCGGCGATCGGCAAGAGCCCTTCCACAGCTCTCGCCTGGCAGCCGTCGGACGAGGCTCCCGGCTGGTGGAGCAGGCTGACCCGCCGTTACTTCCCGGAGTTCGAGCGCGTGAGCGTGAACAGCTGGGACGAGATCGTGAAGGCGGTCGCGGAGCACGGGCCCGACAGCCGTGGCCTGGTGTGGGTGCGCCGTGAGATCGGCGGGCCGGAGGCGACGGGCAATCTGGTCTACGCGCACAACCACCAGGGGCAGGTCGTCTTCTTCGACGGCCTGACGTCGTCCCTCGCCCGGTTGGACACCGACCAGGTGCGTGAGCTGGTTTTCGTCAGGGCCCTGCCGGAGGCGCTGAGGGTTCCCCGTAGGCCGTGGGAGCAGGAGGCCCACGACTTCGAGGCGGCGGTCACCAAGGCACGGCTGTGGCTGGAGAACACGTACGGAGGCAAGGCGCAGCTGGTCGGACCGGCCACCGGCGACGAGACCCGGCGGGGCTGGGTCTTCTCCTGCGACACGCGACGCCATCAGGAGAGCGGGCGCTGGCAGGACACCATGCTCGACGCGACGCTGGTCGTCCCCAAGGACGCCTCCGAGCCGTTCGGTCTGCCGAACGCGGACCCCTGGAACTGGCTGGCCCACTGGGACGCCGGCGGACGCCCCGGCACCGGGACGTTCCCCGCGTCGCCCCCGCCCGGCCGTGCCGACTGGTTCGAGTCGACCCTCGCCCAGCTCGGGACCGTCCTGTCGACGTCGGACCACCAGGTCTGGTCCTCGGCGGTCGACGAACTGTCGTCCTTCCCGGCCGGCTCACGGGCCCTGATCTGGATCCGCCGCACGGACGGCCGGGGCCGTGAGGCCGTGGGGTGGCTCGTCAACGGACTCACCACGGCGGACGGCGTACTGCTCCTCGACGGCTCGTCCGACGAACCCGTGTCGTTCGACCCGACCGGGGTCCACACGCTGCACGTGATCCGGTACCGCTGAGGCTCACCCCAGCCCCTCCTCCACCAGCGCCGCCCACTGCGCCACCACCCGGGCCCGCCGGGCGGTGTCGTCGGTGAGGAGGTTGGCCAGGCCGAGGCCGCGGGCCATGTCCAGGAGGCCCTGGACCGTTTCGCGGGCCCCGGGGCGGGACTCGTCCGCGCGCAGGAGTTCGACCGCGATCCGGTGGGTCTCGCGGCCCACCCGCGCCTCCAGCTCCGTGACGCGCGGCCGGAGCTGGGCCTCGTTGGAGGCGGCCACCCAGAGCTGGAGCGCGGCCCGGAACAACGGGCCCGTGTAGAGGTCGACCAAGGCCGCGACCACCGCCGCGCGGCCCTGGACGGGGAGCGCGCGCAGGGCGGCGGAGCGTTCCTCGGCGACGTACTCCACCGCCCCGGTGAACAGGTCCTCGCGGGTCGGGAAGTGGTGCTGGGCCGCGCCGCGCGAGACGCCGGCGCGCTCGGCGACGACGGAGACGGTGGAGCCCGCCCAGCCGTGTTCGGCCAGGCAGGCCACCGCCGCCTCCAGGAGCCGTTGCCGCGTCGCCCGGCTGCGGTCCTGCTTGGGCGCGTGCACCGCTTTGGAGGTGGAGGAGGAGGTCACCGCACCCATGCCGGGTCCCGTCGTTCGAGGAAGGCCGTCATCCCCTCCCTCGCCTCGTCGGAGGCGAACAGCGCTGCTGATCGGGCGATGAGGTCTTCGGCGTACTGGTCGAAGCTCCTCAGCACCGTAGCCGTGACCAGCTCCTTCGATGCGGCCAGCCCCTGCGGTGAGGCCCGCCGCAGACCGTCCAGGACCGGTTCGAGCGCCTCGTCCACGTCCTCGGCGGCCTCCGTGACCAGCGCGATCCTGGCCGCCTCCACCGCGTCGAACCGCTCCCCCGTGAGGTAGTAGCGGTGCGCCGCCGTACGGTCCAGGCGGGGCAGCAGGGTCAGGGAGATGACCGCCGGGGCCAGGCCCAGACGGGACTCGGTGAGGGCGAACGACGACGCCTCGCCCGCCACCGCGATGTCGCAGGCCGCCAGCAGGCCCAGGCCGCCCGCCCGGACGTGGCCGTCGACCCGGGCCACCACCGGTTTGGGCAGCGCCACGATCTCCCGCATCAGGCCCACGAACGCCTCCGGGTCCGGCGGCGCCGTCAGGTCCGCCCCGGCGCAGAACGTCGTGCCGGTGTGGGTCAGCAGCACCGCCCGTACGGTGTCGTCCGCCGCGCAGGCCGCCAGCGCCTGGCGCAACGCGCCCACCAGGGCCGCCGAGAGCGCGTTGCGGTTGGCCGGGGAGTCCAGCGTCAGGGTCGCGATGCCCCGGTCCCCCGTACGTACGATCAGCGTCACTGTTCCTCCGTCTTCTCCCGGTCGCGCAGCTCGCGCCGGAGGATCTTGCCGGAGGCGGCCCGGGGCACCGCCTCGATGAACTCGGCCCGCCGCACCTTCTTGTACGGGGAGACGCGTTCGGCGACGTACGCCATGACGTCGTCCTCCGTCAGCCCGTCCGCCGCCGGACCCCGGACCAGGAACGCTTTCGGGACCTCGTTGCCCTCCGCGTCGTACACCCCGATCACCGCCGCGTCCGCGACCTGCTCGTGGGTCAGCAGCAGGGCCTCCAGCTCGGCGGGGGCCACCTGGTAGCCCTTGTACTTGATCAGTTCCTTGACCCGGTCCACGACGTACAGCCAGCCGTCCCCGTCCGTCCGGCCCACGTCGCCCGTGTGCACCCAGCCGTCCGGGTCGATCATGTCGGCGGTGGCGTCGGGGCGGCCCAGGTAGCCCTTCATGACCTGCGGACCCCGGATGAGGATCTCGCCGTCCGTCCCCGGCTCCACGTCCTTCGCCGGGTCCTCCAGGGACACGATCCGCATCTCGGTGCCCGGCAGCAGCTTGCCGACCGTGCCCGGCGGCGGCTGCTCGACGGAGAGCGGCACCACGTGCGTCCCCGGCGACAGCTCCGTCATCCCGTAGGCCTGCCGCACCGGCGGCACGCCCAGCCGGGCCGAGCAGGCGGCGGCCAGGTCGGCGTCGAGCGGGGCGGCGGCGCTGACGATGTACTGGAGCGAGGAGAGGTCGTACTCCCCCACCAGCGGGTGCTTCGCCAGCGCCAGCACGATCGGCGGGGCCACGTACAGGCCGGAGATGCGGTGCGTCTGGATGGCCTCCAGGAACTGCGCCAGGTCGAAGCGGGGCAGCACGACGACCGTCGAGCCGCAGCGCAGCGGGACGTTCATCAGGGCGGTGAGGCCGTAGATGTGGAAGAACGGGAGGACGGCCAGGATGCGGTCGCCCTCGCCCATGGGGATGAAGGGTCTCAGCTGCTCCAGGTTGGTCGCGATGGAGCGGTGCGTCAGCATCACGCCCTTGGGCGTGCCCGTCGTGCCGGAGCTGTACGGGAGGGCGGCGACGTCCTCGCCGGGGTCGATGGCGACCTCCGGTTCGGGGGCGGTGGAGGACAGCATGTCCAGGATCGAGGTGTGGCCCTCGGCCTGGTCGCAGACGTAGATCTCCCGTACGCCGCCGGTCAGTTCGGCCGCGCGGCGGGCGGTCGCCAGGAGCGGGGAGACCGTGACGATCCACTTCGCCCCGCTGTCGGCGAGCTGCTTGGCGAACTCCTCGGGCGTGGCCAGCGGGTGGACCGTGGTGACGGAGGCCCCGGCGCGGGTGGCCCCGTAGAAGACGGCGGGGTAGGCGATGGTGTTCGGGCTGTGCAGGGCGAGGACGTCGCCCTTCCGGAGCCCCGCCTCGGCGAGCGCGGCGGCGATGCGCCGGTGGAAGCCGTCGAGCTGGGCGTACGTGAGGGAAGCGCCGCTCGTCCCGTCGATCAGGGCGACGGTGTCACCGAACCCGGCGGCCCCGCCGAGGACCGCGTCGTGGATGGGCGTGTCGAGGGCCGGTACGTCTGCGTACTCGCTGCGGAACACCATGGCGGTCCCCTGTCGTCGCGGTGGACCGCGCCGCCCGGGTGGCGGCGCGGGACGCCGTGCGGGTGTGGAGGGTCAGAATCACCCCTGTGGGGGAGGGATGGGGAGAGGTCGGACGCGTTTCTCTCCTGGAGGGGAGGGCCGGGGCTAGTACGACTTCGGCAGGCCCAGCGACTGATGCGAGACGTAGTTGAGGATCATCTCGCGGCTGACCGGGGCGATCCGGGCCACCCGGGACGCGGTGATCAGCGACGCGAGGCCGTACTCGCGGGTGAGGCCGTTGCCGCCCAGGGTGTGCACCGCCTGGTCGACCGCCTTGACGCACGCCTCGCCCGCCGCGTACTTCGCCATGTTCGCCGCCTCGCCCGCCCCGATGTCGTCGCCCTCGTCGTACAGCCGGGCGGCCTTCTGCATCATCAGCCGCGACAGCTCCAGGTCGATGTGCGCGGTGGCGAGCGGGTGCGCGATGGCCTGGTGGGAGCCGATCGGGGCCTTCCAGACCTGGCGGGTACGGGCGTACTCGACGGCCTTGGAGAGCGCGAAGCGGCCCATGCCGATACCGAACGCCGCCGTCATGATCCGCTCGGGGTTGAGTCCGGCGAAGAGCTGGAGGAGACCCGCGTCCTCGTCACCCACCAGCGCGTCGGCCGGCAGCCGTACGTCGTCCAGGACCAGCTCGAACTGCTTCTCGGGGGCGTGGAGTTCCATGTCGATCCGGTTGCGGCCGAACCCGGGAGCGTCGCGCGGAACGATGAACAGGCAGGGCTTCAGCTTGCCGGAGCGGGCGTCCTCGGTGCGGCCGACGATCAGGGTGGCGTCGGCTATGTCGACGCCGGAGACGAAGACCTTGCGGCCGGTGAGCAGCCAGTCGTCGCCGTCCCGGCGGGCGGTGGTGGTGATGCGGTGGGAGTTGGAGCCGGCGTCCGGCTCGGTGATGCCGAAGGCCATGGTGAGGCTTCCGTCCGCGAGGCCCGGCAGCCACGTCCGCTTCTGTTCGTCCGTGCCGAAGCGGGCGATGACCGTGCCGCAGATCGCGGGCGACACGATCATCATCAGGAGCGGCGATCCGGCAGCGCCCAACTCCTCCAGGACTATCGAGAGTTCGGCCATGCCACCGCCCCCGCCGCCGTACTCCTCGGGGAGGTTCACCCCGAGGTAGCCGAGCTTGGCGGCCTCCGCCCACAGTTCGTCGGTGTGGTTGCCCTCGCGGATGACGGTGGTCATGTAGTCGCGCCCGTACCGCTTCCCGAGGGCGGCGACGGCTGCGCGCAGGGCCTGGTGCTCTTCGGTTTCGAGGACGGTGCGTGCGGTGCTCATGCGGTCTCCTCCGGTACGGGGATGGCGGCCGGGCCCTCCTGGACCACGGCGAGCAGCGCGCCGACCTCGACCTGGTGGCCGGGGGCGGCGTGCAGGGCGGTGAGGGTGCCGGAGGCGGGCGCGAGGATGCGGTGCTCCATCTTCATCGCCTCCAGCCAGATCAGCGGCTGCCCGGCCTCGACGGGGGCCCCGGTGGTCAGGCCCTCCGCGAGGCGGACGACGGTGCCGGGCATCGGGGCGAGCAGGGAGCCGGGTGCGGTGTGCGTGGCGGGGTCGGTGAAGCGGGGCAGGACGGTGAACGTGTACGCGGCGTCGGCGGCGTCCACGTAGACCCGGTCGCGCTCGGCCCTGACGGCGAAGTGCCGGGCTATGCCGTCGACTTCCAGGGTGACGCGGTCCGGTGCGGCGGCCAGGACCCGGGTGCCCGGGGCCTCGTGCGGTTCCGGGACTCCGGTGCGCGGGGTGCGGTAGGCGACCTCGTGCTCGGTGCCGTCGGGTTCGCCGCGGTAGCGCTTGCACTGGGGCTGCGAGGGCACGTTGCGCCAGGCCCCGAAGCGGGTGGGGGCGGGTCCCCCGGCCGGGGCGGGTCGGACGGCTTCCGCGAGGGCGGCGGCGAGGGCGGCGGTGGCGGGGTCGCCGGCTCCCGGGGCGGTCAGGGCGGCCAGGTGCCGGTCGTAGAACCCGGTGTCCAGGCGGGCCGCGGCGAAGTCCGGGTGGCGCAGCGACCGTACGAGCAGGTCGCGGTTGGTGACCGGGCCGTGGATCCGGGCCCGTTCCAGCGCGCGGGCCAGCAGCCGGAGGGCCTCGGGGCGGGTCGGGGCGTGGGCGATCACCTTGGCGATCATCGGGTCGTAGTGCACGCCGATGGTGTCGCCGCCGGTGTACCCGGTGTCCAGGCGCAGGCCCGGGGCGTCCGGCACCTGGAGTGCGTACAGCGCGCCGGTCTGCGGCTGCCAGTCGCGGGCCGGATCCTCGGCGTACAGCCGGGCCTCCACCGCGTGGCCGGACGGCTGCGGGGGCGCGGGGGCCGGCAGCGGCTCACCCTCCGCGACCCGCAGTTGCAGGGCGACCAGGTCCAGACCGAACACGGCCTCGGTCACCGGGTGTTCGACCTGGAGGCGGGTGTTCATCTCCAGGAAGTACGGGCGGCCCTCGGCGGAGACCAGGAACTCCACGGTGCCCGCGCCCCGGTAGTCCACGGCCCGGGCCGCCGCCACGGCCGCGTCGTGGAGCCGGGTGCGCAGGGTGTCGTCCAGACCGGGGGCCGGAGCCTCCTCGATGACCTTCTGGTGGCGGCGCTGGAGCGAGCAGTCGCGGGTGCCGAGCGCCCACACGGTGTCGTGCGCGTCCGCCATCACCTGGACCTCGACGTGCCGGCCGCGCTCCACGTACGGCTCGGCGAAGACCTCGCCGTCCCCGAAGGCGGACGCGGCCTCGGCCGCCGCTGCCAGCAACTCGGCAGGCAAGGCGCCGAGTTCGCGGACGATCCGCATCCCGCGCCCGCCGCCGCCCGCCGCCGCCTTCAGCAGCAGCGGCAGATCGTCCTCTCCGGCCGTCGCCGGGTCCACGGGGGCCAGCAGCGGCACACCGGCCCCGGCCATCAGCTCCTTGGCCCGGGTCTTGGACGCCATCAGCTCGATGGCCTTCACCGGCGGCCCCACCCACACGAGCCCCGCGTCCTGCACGGCGGCGGCGAAGGCGGCGTTCTCGGAGAGGAAGCCGTAGCCGGGGTGCACGGCGTCCGCCCCGGCGGCCAGGGCGGCGGCCACGACGAGGTCGCCGCGCAGATAGGTGTCGGCGGGGGCCGCGCCCGGGAGCCGTACCGCGAGGTCCGCCTCCCGTACGTGCAGGGCCTCCGCGTCCGCGTCGGAGTACACGGCGACCGTCGTGATGCCCAGGTCACGGCAGGTGCGGAAGATCCGGCAGGCGATCTCGCCCCGGTTGGCGACGAGCAGGGCGGTGATGGTCATGATGGCCTCACATCCGGAAGACGCCGAAGCCGCCACGGGCGCCCTCGACCGGTGCGGTATGGATCGCGGACAGGCACATCCCGAGGACGGTCCGGGTGTCGCGCGGGTCGATGACCCCGTCGTCGTACAGCCGCCCGGACAGGAACACCGGCAGCGACTCCGCCTCGATCTGCTGCTCCACCATGGCGCGGAGTCCGGCGTCGGCCTCGTCGTCGTACGGCTGCCCCTTCGCGGCGGCGGAGGCGCGGGCGACGATGGAGAGGACACCGGCGAGCTGCTGCGGGCCCATGACGGCGGACTTGCTGCTGGGCCAGGCGAAGAGGAAGCGCGGGTCGTAGGCGCGGCCGCACATGCCGTAGTGCCCGGCCCCGTAGGACGCGCCCATCAGGACCGACAGGTGCGGGACCTTCGAGTTGGCGACCGCGTTGATCATCATCGCGCCGTGCTTGATGATGCCGCCCTGCTCGTACTCCTTGCCGACCATGTAGCCGGTGGTGTTGTGGAGGAAGAGCAGCGGGATGTCACGCTGGTTGGCGAGCTGGATGAACTGGGCGGCCTTCTGCGACTCCTCGCTGAACAGCACCCCCTGCGCGTTGGCGAGGATGCCGACCGGGTAGCCGTGCAGCCGCGCCCACCCGGTGACCAGGCTCGTCCCGTACAGCGGCTTGAACGGGTCGAAGTCCGAGCCGTCGACCAGGCGGGCGATCACCTCGCGCGGGTCGAACGGGGCCTTGAGGTCGCCCGGCACGATGCCCAGCAGCTCGTCCTCGTCGTACTTCGGCGGCTCGGCGGGGCCCGGATCGGCGTGCGCCTTGCGCCAGTTGAGCCGGGCGACGATCCTCCGGGCCTGACGGATCGCGTCGTACTCGTCGACGGCGAAGTGGTCGGCGAGTCCGGAGGTGCGGGCGTGCATCTCGGCCCCGCCGAGGGACTCGTCGTCGCTCTCCTCGCCGGTGGCCATCTTCACCAGGGGCGGTCCGCCGAGGAAGACCTTGGACTGCTCCTTGATCATGACGGTGTGGTCGGACATGCCGGGGACGTACGCGCCTCCGGCGGTGGAGTTGCCGAACACGACGGCCACGGTGGGGATTCCGGCGGCGGAGAGCCGGGTGATGTCACGGAAGAGGGCCCCACCGGGGATGAAGATCTCCTTCTGGGACGGCAGGTCCGCGCCGCCCGACTCCACCAGGCTGATGGCAGGGAGCCGGTTGGCGAAGGCGATCTCATTGGCGCGCAGGGCCTTCTTCAGCGTCCAGGGGTTCGACGCCCCGCCGCGTACGGTCGGGTCGTTGGCGGTGATCAGGCACTCGACGCCCTCGACCACCCCGATCCCGGTGACGAGCGAGGCCCCGACCGCATAGTCGCTGCCCCAGGCCGCCAGCGGCGACAGCTCCAGGAACGGGGTGTCGGGGTCGACGAGCAGCTCGATCCGCTCGCGGGCCGGGAGCTTGCCGCGCCCCCGGTGCCGGGCCACGTACTTCTCGCCGCCGCCCGCGAGCGCCTTGGCGTGCTCGGCCTCCAGCCCGGCGAGCTTCTCCAGCATGGTGGACCGATGCGCCGCGTATTCGGATCCGCCTGTGTCGAGCGCGGTGGGCAGGACGGTCATGCGGTCACCTCCGGGAGGGGGACGTCCGCCAGCAGCGGTACGGGGACGGTCAGCCACCGGGACCGCAGCCACTCCCCCAGCGCCTTGGCCTGCGGGTCGAACCGGGCCTGGGCGGCGACACCTTCGCCCAGAAGGCCGTGGACAGTGAAGTTCAGGGCGCGGAGGCCTGGCAGGACATGACGGACGACGGTCAGCGCGGCGGTCTCCGGCAGGAGTTCCTTCAGCCGCTCCACGGTCAGCTCGTGCGCGAGCCACCGCCAGGCGTCGTCGTCGCGCACCCAGACGCCGACGTTGGCGTCACCGCCCTTGTCGCCGCTGCGAGCGCCCGCGATCAGGCCGAGGGGGGCGCGGCGGGTGGGCGTGACGGGATACGGGTCGGGGAGCGGAGGTCCGTCGACTTCCACCAACTCCTGCGTGCGGATCGGTGGTTCCATGACCTGCCGGGTCCCGTCCGGCAGCACGGCGGTGTGCTCGACGTCCCCTGCCGGTACGTGGATCGCCTCGAACACCCCGTAGGGCGCGCCCTTTCCGGGCGGGGCGGTGACATGGAAACCCGGGTAGCTGCCGAGAGCCAGCTCCACGGCCGCCCCCGAGACGGCCCGGCCGACGGCTTCGGCGTCCTGGTCGCGGACGACGAGCCGGAGCAGGGCGCTGGCCCGCTCCTCGGTGTCGGCGTCGGCGTGGTCGGTACGGGCCAGCTCCCAGCGCACCTCGGCGGGCGGGCGGCCGCCGCCCCGCTCCAGGGCGTCGGCGAACTGGTTCTTCACCAGGCCGGCCTTGGCCTCGATGTCGAGGCCGGTGAGGACGAAGACGACCTCGTTGCGCCAGCCCCCGAGCCGGGTGAGCCCGGCCTTGAGGGTGGGCGGCGGGGCCTCGCCGCGTACGCCGTCGATGCGGACCCGGTCGGGACCGTCCTCGGTGAGCCGCACGGTGTCGAGGCGGGCGGTCACGTCGGGGCCCGCGTACCGGGCTCCGCCGGTTTCGTACAGGAGTTGGGCGGTGACGGTGGAGAGATCGACGATCCCGCCCGTACCGTCGTGCTTCGTGATGACGGACGACCCGTCGGCGTGGATCTCGGCGAGCGGGAAGCCGGGGCGGCGGAGGCGGCGGGGGTCGTGCTCGGTGAAGAACGCGTAGTTCCCGCCGGTCGCCTGTGTGCCGCACTCCAGGACGTGCCCGGCGACCACGGCCCCCGCGAGCGCGTCCAGGTCGTCCGGGCCCCACCCGAAGTGGGCGGCGGCCGGTCCGGTGACCAGGGCCGCGTCGGTGACCCGGCCGGTGACGACGACATCGGCCCCGGCCCGCAGACAGGCGGCGATCCCGGCGCCGCCGAGGTAGGCGTTGGCGGTGAGGAACCCGTCCGGGACGGGCAGGCTGTCGCCCTCGACGTGCGCGACGCGCGCCGGCACGCCGACGGTGGCCGCCAACTTCCGTACCGCGTCGGCGAGTCCGGCCGGGTTGAGGCCGCCCGCGTTGGCGACGATCCTCACCCCGCGCTCGTGGGCGAGGCCGAGCCCTTCCTCCAACTGGCGCAGGAAGGTGGTGGCGTAGCCCTTCTGCGGGTCCTTGAGGCGGCTGCGGCCGAGGATGAGCATGGTGAGCTCGGCGAGGTAGTCGCCGGTGAGGACGTCGAGGGGGCCGTCGGTGAGCATCTCGCGCAGGGCGTCGAAGCGGTCGCCGTAGAAGCCGGAGGCGTTGCCGATGCGGAGGGGAGCGGGGGTGGTGGTCATCGGGCGTCCCGCTCGGCGCGGGGCAGGCGGCCCGGTCCGGGCGGTCCGGCGAAGGCCTGGGCGATGCCGAGCCACTGGTCGGCCTCGCGCCCCTCGGCGGTGACCGCGAGGTCGGAGCGGTGAGCGCGCTGGGTCACCAGGAGGCAGAAGTCGAGGAGCGGGCCGGTGATCCGCTGGGCGGCGTCCGGCGGCCCGTAGGCGACCATCTCGCCGTCCGGTACGTGGAGTTCGACGCGGAACTCCTCCTCGGGCGCGGTGATCCCGCGTACCGCGTAGGCGTAGTTCCGGGCCCGTACGCCGATCCGCGCCACATGCCGCAGCCGGGCGGTGGGCGCCCGGGTCACCCCGAGCGCGTCGGCGACGTCCTGGCCGTGCGCCCAGGTCTCCATGAGCCGGGCGGTCGCCATGGAGGCGACGCTCATCGGCGGCCCGTACCAGGGGATCCGGGTGCCCTCCGGGGCGTCCCGGAGCACCTTGTCGAGCCGCTGCCGGCCCTCCCGCCAGCGGGCGAGCAGGGCGTCCGGGGCATGGGCGGCGACCAGGGCGTCGGCGGCCTCGTCGACGAAGGTCTCGGGGGCGGCCAGGGCCTTGGCCACCGCGTCGCCGAAGCGGTCCGGCTCGGTGGCGGCCAGCAGCGCGACCTCGTCGGTCCAGCTGAGGTGGGCGATCTGGTGGGCGACGGTCCACCGCTCGGCGGGCGTCGGGCCGCGCCAGCCCGGTCCGTCCAACTCCTGCACCAGGGCGTTGAGTTCGTCGCTCTCCTCGCGCAGATCGTCGATCACGGCTACGACAGCGGACACGGGCGCTCCCCTCGGGACCGGGTGTGGTGCCCAGGAGCATGGCAGCGCGCCAGGAAACAATCAAGCACGCTTGCATGATTTTCTGCCCGGGCGTTCGGGGTGTCCGGGGTGCGGGGCGTCGGGGCGCGTGCGGGGTGTCCGGGGCGACGCCCGGCGCGCCACCCCGGCCGCCCCCGTCACTCGCCGCCCATGGCCGCCTTCGCCATCTGTTCGGTGGTGCTGGCCCCGTCGAGCGCCTCGCGCACGATGTCGGCGTGACCGCTGTGGTGGGCGATCTCGCGGAACACGTGCAGCAGCACGTGCCGTACGGTCCAGACGACCGGCTGCGGCGGTGACCAGGGGTAGCGCGGCAGCGTGACCTCCCGGTCGAGATCGGTCTCCTCGCGCACCGCGCGGTCGAACGCCTCCGCCGCGGCGCGGAAGGCGTCGAGGTGGGCGGTGAGGGTCTCCTCGTCGGTCATGCGGTTGCCGTCCGGGTCGAGGTCGGCCCACCCGACCTCGGGGGCGGCGGTGCCGTCGATCACGGACAGCCAACTGCGCTGCACCTCCGCGAGGTGCTTGACGAGGCCGCCGAGCGTCAGCTCGCTGACCGTCGACCGGGCACGGGCCTGCTCGTCGGTGAGTCCGGCGACGGTGTAGAGGAAGTTGGTGCGCTGGTCGGCGACCAGCGCCAGCAGGTCGTGGCGTTCGCCGGCGCCCGGGTGGCTGCCGGTCGATGCGGTCGGTGTCATGGCGGGGCCTCCTGGCGGACCGGTGCGGTACGGGACTCGGTCCGGCGACTGTAGGCTCCGCCGCCGTACGGACGAGGGCATTCCGGCGGCGGTGGGGCGGCGGTCCGCGTTAGCCTCCGTCGATGACTGCCGAAACGCGCGCGGTGACCGTCCGGTTCGACGCCGGCAAGCTGGTTCTGGAGCCCCGTCACGACGCGGAGGGCCCGCACTACGTCTTTCCCGACGGCCACTCCGCCGGCCCCGGCACGCCTCGGGCCGCGCTGCCCCTGGCGGAGGCCGTGCACGCGCGCATCAGGCCGGCCGGTACGGCGGAGACGGTCCTGCGCGCCTGGGCGGAGGGCGCGGCCCCCGAAGGCCCGGTGGCCCTGGTCGACCCCGCGGCGGTGGAGCCGGTACGGGTACGGGCCGGGGCGATCGTCATCCGTGACGGGGCCGTGCTGCTGATCCGCTTCACCGAGGAGGACGGCGGATCGCACTACGAGATTCCGGGCGGCGGGGTCGAGGAGGGCGAGACGCCGGAGACGGCCGTACTGCGCGAGCTGGACGAGGAGACCGGCCTCGCCGGGACCGTCGGGCCCGAGGTCGCGCGGGTCTGGAAGGACGGCCGGCACGAGCACTACTTCCTCGTCTCCGCGACGGGCGAGACCGGCCGGCCCGAGACGCTGGACAACTACGGCGGCGCCCCGGTCTGGGTACCGGTGGAGCGCCTGCCCGCCACTCCGCTGTGGCCCCGGCGGCTGTCCTGGCGCATCGAGCACTGGCACCGGACGGGATGGCCCGAGCGCCCCGCCGAGCTGGCCGACTCCATCACCGAGCTGAACCGGCCGTGCACTTGGTGAGGGGCGCGCGCTGAGACGGCCCTACGGCAGGCCCTGGTCGGCGTCCAGGGCCGGGGCGAGGACGGCGAAGGCGCGATCGGTCAGCGCGGCGGGGTCGTCGGCTCCGTCGCTGTCGCTCCAGCGCCGCAGCACGGTGTCGAACGCGACGAGCGCCGCCCCGGCGGCGAGACGCGGGTAGAGGTCCGCCTCCGGGGCGAGCCCCAGGCGGCGGGCCGTCTCCGCGGCGAGGTCGTCGCGCCACTGCGCCTGGTGCTCCAGGAAGCGGGCGCGCAGAGCGGGTGTGCGCAGGATCAGCTGGACCACCCGCAGGGCCCGGCCGGAGTGCTCGACCCCGTCGGCGCAGGCCGCCATGGCGACCCAGACGGCGTGCCGCAGTGCGGTGGAAGGGCGTTCGGCGGCGGGACGGGCGGCCAGTTCGTCGTGCATGCCCGCCCCCATGTCGGCCAGGAACTGGACCACCACGTCCTCCTTGGACGCGAAGTACCGGAAGAACGTCCGCTTGGACACGCCGGCGGCGGCCGCGATCGCGTCGACGGTGACCGCGTCGAACCCTTCCTGTGCCATCAGCTGGAGCGCCGCTTCGGTCAGCTCGTCGGAGACGAGCTGACGCTTGCGCTGGGCCATGGTGACTTCGGGACGGAGGCTCACACCCGCCATCGTAGCGCCATGCCATTATTGGCACTCAGTTACTTCTTGACACTTGGTGCCATCGACGACAACCTATGCCGCATGACACTGGACGCATCCCAGAAGCAGCGCTGGACCGCCGGGCAGGTCCCCGACCAGACCGGCCGGGTCTCCGTGGTCACCGGGGCCAACAGCGGCCTCGGCCTGGCGACCGCCCGGGCTCTCGCCCACCGGGGCGGGCACGTGATCCTCGCCGTGCGCGACGCGGCGAAGGGGCGCCGGGCCGCCGCCGACATCACCGCCGACATCACCGCCGGCCGGCCGGGGGCCTGTGTCGAGGTGCGCCCCCTGGACCTGGCCGATCTCGACTCCGTCCGGGCGTTCTCCGACACCCTGCACGCCGACCGCTCCCGGCTGGACGTCCTGGTCAACAACGCCGGGGTGATGGCACCGCCCCGCTCGACGAGTGCGCAGGGACACGAGCTGCAGTTCGCCGTCAACCACCTCGGCCACTTCGCGCTCACCGGGCTGCTGCTCGACCTGCTGGCCGCGGGCCGGGACGCTCGCGTGGTCACCGTCACTTCGGTCAACCACCGCAAGGCGCGGCTGGACTTCGACGACCTGAACGGCGAACGCACCTACCGCCCGATGACCTTCTACGACCGGTCGAAGCTCGCCAACGCCGTCTTCGGCCAGGAGCTGCACCGGCGGCTGGCCACGTCCGGGAGCCCGGTCCGCAGCCTGCTCGCGCACCCGGGCTACACCGCCACCCACCTGCAGACGAGCGGGCCGACGGGCCTGGTGAAAATGCTGTTCGGCAGCGTCCTGCGTCCCCTCGCCCAGCACCCCGACGCGGGCGCGCTTCCGCAGCTGTACGCGGCGACGGCCCCGGGCGTGCGGGGCGGTGAGTTCATCGGCCCGGACGGCCGCGGTGAGCTGCGCGGCGGACCGACCCGGGTGCTGCTCGCCCCGGCGGCCGTCGACGCCGCGACCGGGGGGCGGCTGTGGGAGGTGTCGGAGCGGTCGACCGGCGTCCGCTTCCCGTTCCCGGCGTCGGCGTGACGGCCGGACCGGACTCCTTCGCATCCTGCCCGCCGACCGCTGAGGGCCGGGCCACCTCCCCGCCGCTCATCCCTCGCGGCGCGGGCCCGACCGGCTGCGTACCGCGCCGATGCTCGCCCCGATGACGAGGGCGATGGCGAGGGCGTCCGTCGTGGAGAGGGCCTGGTCCAGGATGAGGAAGCCCGCACCGGCCGCGATGGCCGGCTCCAGGCTCATCATCACGGCGAACGTGGGCGCGGGCAGCCGGCGCAGGGCCATCAGCTCCAGGGTGTACGGGAGGACCGAGCTGAGGACCGCCACCGCCGCGCCGAGCGCCACGGTGGACGGGACCGTGAGCTTCGCCCCGGACTCGATGATGCCGAGCGGCAGCGAGAGGACCGCGGCGACCACCATCGCCAGCGCGAGCCCGTCCGCCTGCGGGAAGCGGCGGCCGGTGCGGGCGCTGAACACGATGTACGCCGCCCACATCGCCCCGGCCGCCAGGGCGTACGCCGCGCCGACCGGGTCGAGGCGGTCGAAGCCGCCGCCGCCCAGCAGGACGACGCCGACGAGGGCGAGGCCCGCCCACACGACGTTGACCAGGCGGCGGGAGGCGAACACCGAGAGGGCGAGCGGGCCGAGCACCTCCAGGGTGACGGCGATACCGAGCGGAATCCGTTCCAGCGCCAGGTAGAAGAGCGTGTTCATCCCGCCCATCGCGACGCCGAAGGCGAGCACCGTGCCCCAGTCGGCCCGCGAGTGGCCGCGCAGCTTCGGGCGGCAGATCACCAGCAGGATCAGCGCGGCGGCGGCCAGCCGCAGGGTGACGACGCCCAGCGCGCCCGCCTTCGGCATCAGGAGCGCCGCGACGGCCGAGCCGAACTGGACGGACAGGCCGCCGGCGACGACCAGCGCGATCGGCGTCAGCGCCGCCCGGCGCGCGGCCCAAGCCCCTCCGGCGGGCGCGCCCGGGCCCCCATCGACCCGCGTGACCGCTTCGGCGCCTTCGAGTGCCGTCACCGCTTCGGGTACGGCGACGGCTGCGGCGGCCGGTTCGGCGGCGCTGCGCTGGTCGTTCACGGGGGACCTTCCGGAGGCGAACGGGTAAGTTCATTGCAATGCACTGGACGGTACAGGATGGGGAACTCCCCCCGCCACGGCTTTCCCTTCACGGTAAGGACGCCCGCGCGTTCCGTGAAATGCCGACCACGCTCTCGTTATGCTTCGCGCGCATGAACGAGGAACCCTCCACCGGCCGCTCCGTGGAACTCCGGCATCTGCGGGCCTTCCTCGCGGTGGCCGACGAGCTCAACATCACGCGCGCCGCCGCCCGCCTCCGGCTGACCCAGCCCGCCGTGTCCCGCACCCTCGCGGCGCTGGAGCGGCACCTGGGGGTCCGGCTCGTCGACCGTTCCACCCACCACCTCGCCCTCACCCCCGACGGCGTCGCCTTCCGCGACAAGGCCGCCGCCGCGGTCGCCGCCTTCGACGAGGCGCTCGACCCCGGGCGGCTGCGCACCTGGCCGCTGCGGCTCGGGCACGCCTGGTCCGCGTTCGGGCCGTACACCACGCCGCTGCTGCGGACCTGGCAGGAGCGGTACCCGGGCACCCCGCTGGAGCTGCTCCGGATCGACGACCGCACCGCCGGGCTGACCCGGGGCGAGGTCGACGCGGCGCTGCTGCGCGGGCCGGTGGACGCGCCGGGGCTGATCGCCGAGGTGCTGTTCACCGAGGTCCGGGTGGCGGCGGTGACCTCGGACGGGCCGCTCGCCGCGCGCACCTCCCTCGGACTCGCCGACCTCGCGGACGGCCCCGTCGTCCTGAACCCCGTCTCCGGCACCACCACCGTGGACCTGTGGCCGCCGCACGCCCGCCCGGCCGCCACCCTCACCGTCGGCAACACCGACGACTGGCTCACGGCCATCGCCGCCGGCCGCGGCAGCGGGGTGTCCACCGCCTCGACCGCGGACCTGCACCCGCACGCGGGGGTCGCCTACGTCCCGCTCGACGACGCCCCGGGCGTCCCGGTCCTCCTCGCCCGCCGCGACGCCCCCGGCCACCCGGCACTCCCCCGACTCGCCGCACTGGCACGCGAGATCATCGCCCGCGGCCGGACTCACCGGCCCCCGGGCCGCACTCCGGGAGAGCCTCCGCGATGACCTCGGCGAGGTGCCGGGCCCGCCGCCCGGCCAGCTGATCGAGCTGCGTACGGCAGGAGAAGCCGTCCGCGAGGAGTTCCGTCCCGGGTTCCATCTCCCTGACGGCGGGCAGCAGTCGCTCCTCCGCGCAGGCGACCGACACCTCCCAGTGCCCCCGCTCGAAGCCGAAGTTCCCGGCGAGCCCGCAGCAGCCGCCGCTGAGTTCGCCGGTCAGGCCCAGCCGTTCGCGCAGCCCGCGTTCCGCCGCGTCGCCGAGGACCGCGTGCTGGTGGCAGTGCGTCTGGCCCGCGGCCGGGCGGTCCAGGCGGGGCGGTGTCCAGTCGGGGGCGTACTCCTCCAGGTACTGGGCGAACGTCCGTACCCTAGCGGCCAGTTCGGCCGCACGCGGGTCGTCGGGGAGGAGTTCGGGCAGGTCGGTGCGGAGCGTCGCGGCGCAGCTCGGCTCCAGGACGACGAGCGGTTCGCCGGGGAAGAGGCCGAGCCGGTCCAGGGTGCGGCGCATCACCCGGCGGGCCGCGCCGAGCTGGCCCGTCGACACGTACGTGAGCCCGCAGCACAGGCCGGGGACGGGCGGCAGCACCGTACGCCCGGTCGCCTCCTCCAGCACCCGGACCGCCGCCCGGCCCACCTGCGGGGACAGATGCTCGGTGAAGGTGTCCGCCCAGAGGTGCACCACCCGGTTCGTGGAGAGGACGCGTGTGCCCCTGCCCCGACGTGCGCGCAGCCACCGGCTGTACGTCGGTGTCGCCAGCACCGGTAGCGTGCGCTCGGGCGCGATCCCCGCCAGCCGTTTCGCGAGCGCGGCGAGGGGCCGCAGCCGGGCCAGGGCGTTGAGCGGCCGGGCGAAGGGGGCGGCGAGGCGCAGCCAGCGCGGGAGGCGGCCCATCGCGTAGTGGGCGGCGGGCCTCAGCCTGTGTTTGTAGTGGTGGTGCAGGAACTCCGCCTTGTACGTGGCCATGTCGACGCCCACCGGGCAGTCGCTGCGGCAGCCCTTGCAGGAGAGGCACAGGTCGAGCGCGTCCCGGACCTCCGTACTGCGCCAGCCGTCCGTGACGACCTCGCCCGCCAGCATCTCGTGGAGCAGCCGGGCCCGACCCCGGGTGGAGTGGGCCTCCTCGCCGGTCGCCCGGAAGGACGGGCACATCACGCCGTCGCCGCTCGCCTCCGTCGTACGGCACTTGGCGACGCCGACGCAGCGGCGGACCGCGCCCGCGAAGTCCCCGCCGTCCTGCGGATAGCCGAACGCGACGTCCACCGGGCGCTTCGGCAGGACCGCGAAGCGCAGGTTCGTGTCCAGGCGGTCCGGGCGGACCAGCATCCCCGGGTTCAGGCCGCCGTCCGGGTCCCACAGGTCCTTGAACCGGCCGAAGAGGGCGACGAGTTCGTCCCCGTACATCCGGGGCAGCAGCTCCGCGCGGGCCTGGCCGTCGCCGTGCTCGCCGCTGAGGGAGCCGCCGTGCGCGACGACGAGGTCGGCCGTCTCCTCGGAGAACCGGCGGAAGCGGGCCACCCCCGCCGCGCTGATCAGGTCGAAGTCGATGCGGACATGGATGCAGCCGTCGCCGAAGTGGCCGTACGGGGTGCCGCGCAGGCCGTGCTCGGCGAGGAGGTTGCGGAAGTCGCGGAGGTACGCGCCGAGCCGGGCGGGCGGGACCGCGCAGTCCTCCCACCCGGGCCAGGCCTCGCTGCCGTCGGGCATCCGGGTGGCGGTCCCGGCGGCGTCCTCGCGGATCCGCCACAGGGCCCGCTGCCCGGCCGGGTCCGTGACGACGGCCCCGTCCACCGCGTCGGCCGCCCGCAGGACGCGTTCGGCGTGCGCGCGGGCCTCGGCCGGGGTGGCGCCGCCCGTCTCGACGAACAGCCAGGCGGCCCCGCGCGGCAGCAGCCCGGCCGGTTCGCGTACGAGGTCGGCGGCCATGCCCTCGACGGTGAGCGGGCCGTACGGCAGGAGGCCCGGGGCGGCCTCGGCGGCGGCGGACTCGTCGGCGTACCCGAGGACGGCCAGGGCGCGGGCGGGCGGAGCCTCGACCAGGCGCACGGTGGCCTCGGTGACGACGCCGAGGGTGCCCTCGCTGCCGCAGAACGCCCGGACCGGGTCGGGGCCGCCGGGGTGCTCGGGGAGCAGGGCGTCGAGCGCGTACCCGGAGATGCGGCGCGGGAGGTCGGGGTAGCCGGTGCGGAGGAGGGCGAGGTGGGAGGCGATCAGTTCGCGCACGCCGTGGGGGCCGTGGGGGCCGTGGGAAGCCCCTGCCCCCCGTGCGCCGGCGCCCGCGGGACCCTCGCCGCCCCCCTGTTCCAGGCGCAGCGCCTCGCCCCCGTACCGGACGACCGACAGCCTCCGCACGTTGTCCGCCGTGGTGCCCCAGGCCACCGAGTGCGCGCCGCAGGAGTTGTTGCCGATCATCCCGCCGAGGGTGCAGCGGCTGTGGGTGGACGGGTCGGGGCCGAAGGTCAGGCCGTGGGGTGCGGCGGCGGCCCGCAGGTCGTCCAGGATCACGCCGGGCTGGACGACGGCGGTGCGGGCGGCGGGGTCCAGGTCGAGGATCGCGCGCAGATGGCGGGTGAGGTCGAGGACGAGGCCGGTGCCGGTGGCCTGTCCGGCGATGGACGTGCCGCCGCCGCGCGGGACGACCGGCACCCCGTGCTCCTGGCAGACCGCCAGCGCGGCGGCGATGTCGTCGGCGTCGCGCGGGGCCAGAACGCCGAGGGGGACGCGGCGGTAGTTGGAGGCGTCCATCGTCGTCAACGCCCGGGCGGCGGAACCGAAGTCGCTCGCGCCGCGTACGGCGGAGCGGAGCGCCGCGACGAAAGCCGGGGAAGGCGGCGAAGGCGCGGAAGGCGGGGCGGCGGCCTCGGCGGACGGTCCGGTATGCGGTCGATGCTGTTCGGCCATTCCTTCAGCATGCCGCCGGTCCAGGTGAACTCTTGGGATGCGCACGAATGAACCTGGATAAGCCGCGCAAAAAAGCCCACAAGATCTTCCCAAACAGACCGTCAAGTCTCCTATAGTGACCAAGACTTGCGCAGGAACTATCAGTTCCAGTTGTGCAGGATCGCCCGCACCCGTGACGAAGTGTCCTGAATTCGCCCCACCAGCTCCGCCCACACCGCACCGTCCGCCACCGAGGACTCCGATTGCGCCCCTCACACCGGCCCACCGCACTCGCCCTGCTGATATCGGCAGCCGCAACCGGCACGCTGACCCTGTGGGCCGTCGCCGCGGCCCCTGACACGGTACGGACCCCGCTGGCCTGGGGCGCGGGCGCAGCCGCCGTGCTGCTGAGCGTCTGCGTGGCCGTCACCGTCCACACCCTGGGGGCCGCGCGGACGCTGCGCGCCCTGCGGGCCGCCGACGCCCAGCGGTTCACCTCCGAGACCTCGCGCCTGGTCTCCGCCTCCGCCGTCGAGGCCCAGCGCTTCACCGCGGAGACGGCCAGGATCAAGGGCGCCGCCTCCGCCGAGACCGCCCGGGTCGCCGCCGAGGCACGCGCCGAGAACGAGCGGATCACCGGGGCGGCCGCCGCCGAGCAGGCCCGCCTAGGCGTCACCGTGGACCGGCTGACGGCCCGTGCCACCCGCGCCGAGACCGAGCGCTCCGCGGCCGTCGCCGCCTGCGCCAACGCGGCGGGGCGGATGCAGGCCCTGTCCACCAGCATGCTGGCCGACCTCCGCGAGATGGAGCACCGGCACTCCGACGAGTCGGTGCTCGGGGACCTCCTCCACCTGGACCACCGGACCGCCCAGGCGGGCCGCCTCGCCGACTCCATCGCCGTGCTGACCGGGGCCCGCTCCGGCCGGCGCTGGGCGAAGCCGATCGTCATGGAGTCGATCCTGCGCGGCGCGATGGGCCGGATCGGCAGCTACCAGCGGGTCCGCCTGCACTCCACCAGCGATGTCGCCATCGCCGGTCACGCGGCCGAGGGCGTGATGCACGCGCTCGCCGAACTCCTCGACAACGCGGCCAACTTCTCGCCGCCCACCGCCGAGGTGCATGTGTACGTGGAGGAGGTCCCGGCGGGCATCGTCATCACCGTCGAGGACAGCGGGCTCGTCATGAGCGAGGTGCAGCTGCGCCGGGCGGAGCGGGCGGTCTCCGCCGACCACCAGGACCTCACCAACCTCTCCGGCACCCGCCTCGGGCTCGCCGTCGTCGGCCGGCTGGCCCGCAAGCACGGCCTGACCGTCTCCTTCCGGCCGTCCGCCCGCGGCGGCACCGGCGCGCTGATGATGCTTCCTCAGGACCTCATCTCCCGTGCGACGGCGCCGACCCCGGTGGTCCCGGCGGCCGCGCCCACGGATCCCGCCCCGGCGGCCTCCGCGCCGGCCGCCGCGGCCCCCGCCGAGCCGGAGCCCTCGCACGCGTCGGCCGCCGGAACGGACCCCGCCGACGCCGCCCCCGCGGCCCGGAACCCCAGGGCCCGCACCGAGGACGACGCCGGCACGCCCCTGACCCCGGCGGCGGAGGCGGAGTCCCCGGGTTCCCCGGTGGACGCGGAGTCCGAGTCCACCGGCGCCGTGCCCGAGTTCGGCGAGAGCGGCCTGCCCAGGCGCCGCCGCGGCCGCACGCTGGCCGCCGCCGAAGCCCGTACCGGCAACGCCGCCCCCGGCGAAGCCGACACCCCCCGGGCCCGTACCACCGACCCGAAGGTCCAGGCAGCGCGCTTCAGCACCTTCAGCAAGGCGGTCCGAGCCAACTCCCCGCACCCGGAAGGCAACACCCGATGACCGCGACCACCGACGAGAAGCTCAACTGGCTGCTGGAGGGGCTGCTGGAGCGCACCCCCGGTACCCGCCACGCCCTCGTCCTGTCCCGTGACGGCCTCAAGCTGTGCCGCACCCCCGAGCTCTCCGTCGACCAGGCCGACCAACTGGCCGCGATCTCCGCCGGGATCCAGAGCCTCTCGCACGGCGCGTCCATCGAGTTCGGCGACGGCACCGGCGGCGTGCGGTCCGCGATGGCCGAGTTCTACGGCGGCGTGCTGTTCATCGTCGAGGCGGGAGCCGGGGCCCACCTGGCCGTCGTCGCCGACGAGGACTCCGACGTGGGCCTCGTCGGCCACAACATGAGCGAGCTCGTCGAGCAGCTCGGCGAACATCTCGTCGCACCGCCGCGCACCCCCGCCGAGGTCGCGGCCGGATGACGACGGCGCCCCGCCCCCGACCGGGCCGCGACGACGATCCGGACCGGCTGTACACCCTCACCGGGGGCCGCAGCCGGTCCGACTCCGCCGCCTTCGACCTGGTGACGCTCGTCGTCGCCGAGTGCGACCCGTCCGCGGGGATGCAGTCCGAGCACGTCGCGATCCTGCGGATGTGCCAGGGCCCCACCGCCGTCGTCGAAATCGCCGCGAGCCTGAACCTGCCGGTCAGCATCGTCCGCA
The DNA here is from genome assembly GCF_042718715.1 of Streptomyces sp. NPDC058576. Lineage (NCBI taxonomy): Bacteria > Bacillati > Actinomycetota > Actinomycetes > Kitasatosporales > Streptomycetaceae > Streptomyces > Streptomyces sp. NPDC058576. The sequence continues at coordinate 85,091 of NZ_JBHXPF010000009.1, forward strand.
TCATGCTGTGCGACCTGCTCGACACCGGCCGGATCAGCGCCCGCCACCCCCGTACAGCCCGTGTCGCGGACCGGCTCCCCGACCCCGACATCCTGGAACAGGTGCTCGTTGGACTCCGCAACCTCTGACCGCGCCACCCTGAGCTCCACCGCCGACAACGGACTCAAGATCGTTGTCGTGGGCGGCTTCGGCGTCGGCAAGACCACCATGGTCCGATCCGTGAGCGAGATCCGTCCGCTCAACACGGAGGAGACCATGACCCGCGCGGGCGAGGCCGTCGACGACCTCGACGGCGTCCAGGCCAAGACGTCCACCACGGTGGCGTTCGACTTCGGCCGGATCACGCTCGACGAACGCTCCGTGCTCTACCTCTTCGGCGCACCCGGGCAGGAGCGCTTCTGGTTCCTGTGGGACCGGCTGTTCTCCGGCACGCTCGGCGCGGTCGTCCTCGTCGACACCCGCCGGCTCGCCGACTCCTGGTACGCGATCGACCGCCTGGAGCACCACGGCACGCCGTTCATCGTGGCGTGCAACGACTTCGGCGGCCCGCTCCACAGCGAGCAGCAGATCCGGGAGGCCCTGGACCTGTCGGAGGACGTCCCGCTGGTGGAGTGCGACGCCCGCGACCGCTCCTCCAGCAAGTACGTGCTCATCACGCTCGTCGAGCACCTCGCCGCGCTCTCCGCCGCCCGCCTCCAGGCGGCCGCCCCAGCAGCGGCCCTGGCGGCGGCCGGCCCGACCCCGGAGCCCGCCCCGTGACCACTGTCTCCGGCTGCCCCGTCACCCACACGTCCGTCCCGCTGTCCGGGCCCCGCTTCCAGAGCGACCCCGGCCGGCTCTACCGGGAGATGCGGCGCGACCACGGGGCGATCGCCCCGGTCGTCCTCGACGGCGACGTGCCCGCCTGGCTCGTCCTCGGCTACCGCGAACTCCACCAGGTCACCGGCGACCCGGCCCTCTTCAGCCGGGACTCCGACCTGTGGAACCAGTGGGACCGCATCCCCGACGACTGGCCGCTGCTGCCGATGATCGGGCGCAAGCAGCCCTCGATCCTCTACACGGTCGGCGAGCGCCACAGCGTCCGCGCCATGATGATCAGCAACGCGCTGGAGGGCGTCGACCCGTTCTCCCTGAAGCGGTACGCGGAGGAGTTCGCGGACGAGCTGATCGACCGGTTCTGCACCAAGGGCTCGGTCGACATCATCGCGGACTACGCCAAGCTGCTGCCCGCCCTCGTGCTGGCCAGGATCTACGGCTTCTCCGACGAGGAGGCCCACCCGCTGGTCGGCGCGATCAACGACATGATCGACGGCCGGGAGCGGGCGCTCGCCGGACAGCAGCACCTGGGCGCGTCGATGTTCCGGCTGCTGGCCGACAAGCACACCGAGCCCGGTGACGACGTGGCCACCCGGATGCTCGCCGACCCCGGCGGCTTCACCGACGAGGAGGTCGCCCAGGACCTCATGGTGATGATGGCGGCCGGTCACCAGCCGACCGCCGACTGGATGGGCAACTCGCTGCGGCTCATGCTCACCGACGACCGGTTCGCCGCCTCGCTCTCCGGCGGCCGGCACAGCGTCGCGGAGGCCATGAACGAGGTCCTCTGGGAGGACACCCCGACGCAGAACGTGGCCGGCCGCTGGGCCGCCCGCGACACCCACCTCGGTGGCCGCCACATCCGCGCCGGCGACCTGCTGCTCCTCGGCCTCGCCGCCGCCAACGGCGATCCGCAGGTGCGCACCGACGGCTCGACGCTGACCGGCGGCAACAACGCCTTCCTCTCCTTCGGCCACGGCGAGCACCGCTGCCCGTTCCCCGCCCAGGAGACCGCCGAGGTCATCGCCCGTACCGGCATCGAGGTCCTGCTCGACCGGCTGCCGGACGTGGACCTCGCCGTCCCCGCCGAGCAGCTCACCCGCCGCCCGTCGCCATGGCTGCGCGGTCTGACGGACCTGCCGGTGCTCTTCACTCCCACGCCCGCCCTCGGCAGACCCGGAAGCCACGGAGGCCCCGCATGACCCGCATCGCGCTCGACCCCTTCGTCAGAGACCTCGACGGCGAGAGCGCCGCACTCCGGGCCGCCGGTCCGCTGGCCGAGGTGGAGCTGCCGGGCGGGGTGCACGTCTACGCGGTCACCCGCCACGCGGAGGCCCGCGCGCTGCTCACCGACAGCCGGGTGGTCAAGGACATCAACGTCTGGAACGCCTGGCAGCGCGGCGAGATACCGATGGACTGGCCGCTGATCGGCCTCGCCAACCCGGGCCGCTCGATGCTCACCGTCGACGGGGCCGACCACCGCCGTCTCCGTACGCTGGTGGCGCAGGCGCTCACGGTGAAGCGGGTGGAGCGGCTGCGGTCGGGCATCGAAGCACTCACGAACGCGAGCCTGGAGAAGCTGGCCGCGCTGCCCGCCGGCCGGCCGGTGGACCTGAAGGCCGAGTTCGCCTACCCCCTTCCCATGAACGTGATCAGCGAGCTGATGGGCGTGGACGCGGCGGACCACCCGCGGCTGAAGGAGCTGTTCGAGAAGTTCTTCTCGACGCAGACCCCGCCGGATGAGGTCCCGCAGATGATGGCGGACCTCGGGGCCCTCTTCACGAAGATCGTCGACGCCAAGCGGGCGAACCCCGGCGACGACCTGACCAGCGCCCTGATCGCGGCCTCCGAGAACGGTGACCACCTCACCGACGAGGAGATCGTCAACACGCTGCAACTGATCATCGCCGCCGGGCACGAGACCACGATCAGCCTGATCGTCAACGTCGTGGAAGCGCTCCAGACCCACCCCGAGCAGCGCAAGAAGGTGCTGAACGGGGAGATCGCGTGGGAGGGCGTGATCGAGGAGACGCTGCGCTGGAACACCCCGACCTCGCACGTCCTGATCCGCTTCGCGACGGAGGACATCGAGGTCGGCGACCGGATCCTCCCCAAGGGCGAGGGCCTGATCGTCTCGTTCGGCGCGCTGGGCCGGGACGAGGAGAGTCACGGCCCGACGGCCGGCGAGTTCGACGCCACCCGCAGCCCGAACCGCCACATCGCCTTCGGCCACGGCCCGCACGTCTGCCCGGGCGCGGCCCTGTCCCGCCTGGAGGCGGGCGTCGCGCTCCCGGCGCTCTACGAGCGCTTCCCGGAGCTGGAGCTGGCCGTCCCGGCGTCCGAGCTGCGCAACAAGCCGATCGTGACGCAGAACGACCTGCACGAGCTGCCGGTGGAGCTGGGCTGCCCGTTCGGCCACCAGGCGTAGACGTTCCCGGTCCGGGGAGTCCACGGGTCGGAGCACATGTCTCATCGGACGGACACGGTTACGAAGCCGTGCCACCGAGGGACTACGCTCCGTCCCGTGGCCGACATCCAGATTCCCGCTGACATCAAGCCCGCCGACGGACGCTTCGGCGCCGGTCCTTCCAAGGTGCGGACGGAGGCGCTCGACGCGCTGGCCGCCACCGGCACCTCTCTCCTCGGCACGTCCCACCGCCAGGCCCCGGTCAAGAACCTGGTCGGCGAGGTACGGGACGGGGTGCGCGCGCTCTTCTCCCTGCCCGAGGGTTACGAGGTCGTCCTCGGCAACGGCGGCTCCACCGCCTTCTGGGACGTGGCGACGCACGGTCTGATCGAGTCGAAGTCCCAGCACCTGAACTTCGGCGAGTTCTCGTCGAAGTTCGCCAAGGCCGCGAAGCTCGCGCCCTGGCTGTCCGACCCCACCGTCATCGCCTCCGACCCGGGCACCCACCCGGACCCGCGGGCGGAGGCGGGCGTCGACGTCTACGCCTTCACCCACAACGAGACCTCCACCGGTGTCGCCGCCCCGGTCAAGCGCGTCGCGGGCGCCGACGAGGGCGCGCTCGTCCTGGTGGACGCCACCTCGGGCGCGGGCGGCCTGCCGGTCGACATCACCGAGTCCGACGTCTACTACTTCGCCCCGCAGAAGTCCTTCGCCTCGGACGGCGGCCTGTGGATCGGCGTGTTCTCCCCGGCGGCGCTGGAGCGCGCGGCCCGGATCCACGCCTCGGGCCGGCACGTCCCGGAGTTCTTCTCGCTGCCCACGGCGATCGACAACTCCCTGAAGAACCAGACGTACAACACCCCGGCGCTGTCCACCCTCTTCCTGCTGAACGAGCAGCTGACGTGGATGAACACCCAGGGCGGCCTGGACTTCACGACGGGCCGCACGGCCGCGTCGTCCGGCCACCTCTACGGCTGGGCCGACGAGTCGAAGTACGCCACCCCGTTCGTCACGGACCCGGCGAAGCGCTCGCAGGTCATCGGCACGATCGACTTCGCGGACGAGATCGACGCGGCGGCCGTCGCCAAGGTGCTGCGCGCCAACGGCATCGTGGACACCGAGCCGTACCGCAAGCTGGGCCGCAACCAGCTGCGCGTGGCGATGTTCCCGGCGATCGACCCGGCGGACGTGCAGGCACTGACGGCGTGCATCGACTACGTGATCGAGAAGCTGTAGCCCTTCGGCTCTCCGCTGTACGGAGACGGCCCGGCACCCGCGTGGGGTGCCGGGCCGTTTCTGCTTCACTCGACCGGGTGGCATATGCCAGAAGCGCGGTTCTCGGCTGGCCCGCCCTACGATGATGCTCTCGACGCCAGCCCATTCCAGGAGGCCCGCAATGTCTGCAGCAGCAGTCGAGCACCCCTGTGACGATGAGCCGGAAACGCTGCTCGAAACGGCCAACCGTCTCATGGAGCAGCTTCCGGGGCATCGCGTCGAGATCATCGGAGGCGTCATCACCGTGGCACCACCCCCGGACGGCCCGCACGCCCGCGCGCTCACCAAGCTCATGCGGCCCTTCATCGCCGCCGGACTCGACGACGGGGAGACGGAGGTCCTCCAGGGCATCGGCCTCTGGCTCCCCAGCGGCCCCGAGGACTTCGTGATCCCCGACCTGGCGATCGTCGACGCCGATCTCGACGAGCACCTGATCGAGAACAACTGCTACGACCCCGCCTGCTTCCGCCTGGTCCTGGAGGTCACCTCCGGGAACTACCAGAACGACCTCCGCCACAAGGTCACCGCCTACGCCCAGGCCAAGATTCCGGTGTACGTGATCGTCGACCGCAAGCACGGCCGGGTCCACGTCCTGACCGAACCCCTCCCCGCCGGCTACGACCGCCACGAGGTCTACGCCCCCGGCCAGGAAGCCCCGCTGCCCGCCTCCATCGGCGCCGAAGTCTCCCTCAACGTCGACGAGATCGTGCGCGCGGGCCGCCCGAAGCGCTGAGGACGCCGCCCTGCTCCCCCGGCGCGGACGGCCGGCGGGCAGTCGGCCTGCGGGCGAGGACGAACCCCTGCGGCGTCCGCTCCGGGAACGGCCCGTCCGTCTCCCTCTCCCGCCACACCCGGGACACCACCTCCAGGCCCGCGTCCCGCAGCAGCTCGGCCACCCGCTCCGGCTGCCGGCGGTGGAAGTCGAGCGAGACCTCCTGTCCCAGCGCCTCCGTCAGCCGAAACGGCTCGTCCCCGACCTGGAAGCCCAGCTGCACATAGGCTCCCGGGGCGAGCACGCGGCGGAACTCCGCGAAGGCGCGCGGCAGTTCCCCGTCCGGTACATGGATCGTCGAGTACCAGGCGAGCAGGCCGCCGAGCGAGGCATCCGGCAGGCCGAGGGCGAGCATGGAGCCCTCCTCGAAGCGCAGCCCGGGGTGGTCCTTCCGCGCCACCGCCAGCATCTGAGGGGCGAGGTCGATCCCGAACACGTCGAGCCCCAGGCCGAGTCCGTGCAGGAACCCGGTCACCCGGCCCGTGCCGCAGCCGACGTCCGCCAGCGGAAGCCCGCCGCCGTCCTCCGCCACGCGCGCCACGAGTTCGGCGAAGGCGGTCAGCAGGCCCCGCTCCAGCGGCTTGGACGCCAACTCGTCGCGGGTCCAGCTCGCGTATCCCTCGGCGATGGCGTCGTACGACGTCCGGGTGGTGTGCAGGAAGCCGGGTGACGGATCAGGTGCGGTCATGGCGCACCAGCCTAGGGCCTCACGTTCGCTTCTCCTCGGTTGTTTCGCGGCCCGTCTCCCCGCCCTCCACGCGTTCGTACTGCAACGCACCCGAGGGGCAGCGCCGCACCACGTCGACCACGCGCTCGGCGTCGGCGCCGTCGGGCCTGATCCACGGGCGCCTGCCGGTGTCGAAGACCTCCGGCAGGCCCCGGACGCACTCGGCGGCGTGCCGACAGCGCCCGGCCTCGAAGGTCACGGTGATCGACCGGCCCTCGTAGGACTTCTTCTCCGTACCGTTGCTCATCCCTGCCTCCGTCGCGTCCGTGCCCGACCTTCAGTCGCTGACCTTGCTGCGGGACTGGTACAGCAGGTCCTGATACTCCGGGTGCCGGGCGATCCACCCGGCGAAGAACGGGCAGGTGGGCAAAACCCGCAGGTTCGCGGCGCGCGCCTCGTCCAGGGCGGTGCGGGCCAGCGCCGAACCGATGCCCCTGCCCTCGTACTCCGGTGCGACCTCGGTATGGAGGAACGCGACGAGTTCCGCCGTACGGAGGTAGTCCGCGACGCCCGCGACCTCGGACTCCCCCTCGATCCGGGCCTCGTACCGCTTGGCTTCCGGAACGTCCTTCACTTCGACTGCCATGCCTCTGCCCTCTGTTCGTCCGTCATCCGCACCCGCCCGGTCGCGGGGGCGCATCGTCATCGTGCCCGACCCGGCGTCAGGCGGCGCTCCGGGCGTGCCCCGCGAGGAGCTGCGTCTCCCAGGCGAAGGCCACCCCTGTGGCGCCGCCGTGCTGGGCCTGCACGGCGGCGGCCGCCGGAACGGTCTCCTCGCGGGCCCAGTCGCGCTGCCACTCGCCCATCACGGCCAGCCACGTGATCGGCACGACGCCCGCCTGGATCATGCGCCGCACCGCCATGTCGTGGGCCTCGGCCGACACGCCGCCGGAGGCGTCGGTGACGGCGTAGACCTCGAACCCCTCACCCACCGCCTGGATGGCCGGCATCGCCAGGCAGATCTCCGTCCAGAGCCCGGCGAGGATCAGCTTCCTGCGACCGGTCGCCCGGACGGCATCGACGACGCGCTCGTCCTGCCAGGTGTTGATGAAGGTCCGGTCGATCGGCTTCTGCTCCGGGAACACGTCCTGGATGCCCTGGATCAGCAGTCCGCCGCGCTCCTCCAGAACAGTGGTCAGGATGGTGGGGACGCCGTACGCCCTGGCCGCCTTGGCGAGCCCGACGACGTTGTTGACGACCATCGTCGGCTCATGGCTGTTCAGGTTGGCGAACTGGAACGGCTGGTGGTCGATCAGCACCAGGACGCTCTCCTCGGGCGTCAGCAGCGCGTCGAGCCCGGCCTTGCTCTGGGTGCTCATGGGGTTCCCCTTCTGGAGCGTCGCGCCCGTGGACCCGGGCGGCGACCGGCGTTCCGACACCATGTGGTTGACGTGTCATCCACACTAGGCAGAAGTGGTTGATGCGTCAACCATTTTTCCGGGCGGCAGACTTGCCGCGAGCGGCGAGCCTCCGGTGGAGGCGCCCCGGACGGCCTCGCTACGCTCGTTTCATGGACGCACCGCCGCGCTGGCTGACCTCGGAACAGCAGGCCGCCTGGGACGGCTTCATCCGCATGCAGGAGAAGCTCATCGGGCGGCTCTCCCGCCGGGTCCAGACCGACTCCCGCATGTCCCCCTCCGACTACCTCGTGCTGGCCAAACTCACCGAGGCCGGCGGGCGCATGCGCTTCATGGACCTGACCAAACTGGTGGAGTGGGAGAAGAGCCGGATGTCCCACCAGGTGGCGCGGATGGCCAAGCGCGGGCTGGTCGGCAAGGAGGACTGCCCCGACGACGGACGCGGGGCGTTCATCGTCGCCACGCCCGCCGGCCGCCGGGCGATCGAGGAGGCCGCGCCCGTGCATGTCGAGCAGGTCCGCCGGCTGTTCATCGACGCCCTCACCCAGGAGGAACTGGACACCCTCGCCCGGATCTCGCACCGCGTCCTCGCCCACCTGGAGAAGCAGCCCGACTGACCGGCCGGCTCCCGGTCGGGTCGCCCTACGGCATCGGCGGAAGCGTCGCCCTCGCGGCCCACCGCTGTTCGCCGTCCTCCCACTCCCCGGTCGGCCGGAGCCCCGCCCCTGCCGCCACCGCCGCGGACGCGGCGTGGTCGGGATGGATGTGGGCGACGAACTCGCGCACGCCCCCGGCCGAGGCCAGGTGCGCCGCGAGGCCCTGCGCCGCCTCGCGCGCGTAGCCCCGGCCCTGCCACGGCGTCCCGATCACCCAGGCGATCTCCGCGCGCGGCCCCCGCACCGTCGCCTGGACGTATCCGGCGAGGCTCCCCTCCCCACGGACCCGGAGCACCCAGTTCCACCAGCGCTCCCCCGGGTCCGGCGAACCGGCGCACTGGCGCTCGTAACGGGACCGCAGCACGGCCGGCTCCGGCGGCTCGCCCCCGGTGAAGACGTACAGCGCGGGGTCGGCGAGGACGGCCGCCATCTCCTCGGCGTACGCCGGATCGAGGGGGAGCGCGTCGAGGCGGGCGGTGGTGAAGGGCGGGGGCGCGGGCGTCGTCGGCACGGTGCCCGACCCTACGTGCTCCGCAGCCGCCCCCACCCTCAGCTTCCGGGACTCGGCAGCTCACCGGCTCAACGGCCGCACCGGCTCAGCCACTCACCGGCTCAGGCGCTGGAAGCGGCGGACCGCCAGCGGCAGGAACACCAGCGTGATCACCATCGGCCACGCCACCGCCATCAGCAGGGCGTGCTCCTCGACCCAGGTACCGCCGCCCGCCACCGGGTTGCCGAACAGCTCCCGGGCGGCCGTCGCGGTGGAGGAGATCGGGTTCCAGGCCGCGATCGTGCCCAGCCAGCCCGGCATCAGGGACGGCGAGACGAAGGTGCTGGAGATCATGGTGAGGGGGAAGGCGACGGCGTACAGCCCGCCGGCCGCCTCCGGGGTGGGGACCAGCATGCCCAGCCAGACGCCCACCCAGATCAGGCTGAACCGCAGCAGCAGGAGCAGTCCGAACGCCCCGAGGGCGCCCATCACGCCGCCGTCCGCGCGCCAGCCGATCAGCAGGGCCGTGACGGCCAGGATGGTCAGCTCGGCCGCGGCCACCACCAGGTCGGCCGCCCCGCGCCCGGAGGCGAACGCGGAGGGGGCCATCGGCATGGACCGGAAGCGGTCGACGACGCCCTTGGAGGCGTCGGTGACGACGGCCACGGCGGTGTTCATGAAGCCCATGGCCATGGTCATGGCGAACATGCCGGGCATCAGGAACTCCCGGTAGTCCCCGCCCCCGGGCACCTTCATCGCGCTGCCGAAGACGTATCCGTACAGCAGGACGGAGAGGATCGGGAAGCCCAACTGCCAGACGATCGCGACAGGTTGGCGCTGATACTGGGTGAGGGTGCGGCGGGTGATGTTCCAGCAGTCGGAGACCGCCCAGTAGGCGAGGCCATGGGCGCGCGGCCCGTCCGTCGCCGCGGGATTCCGTTCGAGTGCGGTCATGCCGCCACCTCCGGGGCGTCGAGGTTCTCGGTGCTGTGCCCTGTCAGCCGCAGGAACACGTCGTCCAGGCTCGGCCGGCGCAGCCCGATGTCCTCCACCGCGACGCCGTCGTCCTGGAGGCTCCGGGCCACCTCGGTGAGGGCGGCGACCCGGTCGGCGACCTGGGCGTGCACCCGGCGGGCGGGTGCGTCGGTGACGACGAGCCCGCCGCCGGCCACCCGGCCGACGGCGCTCGCCACCGCGGCGAGGTCCCCCGGGTCGGCGGCCACGACCTCGATCCGGTCGCCGCCGACCCGGTTCTTCAGCGCGTCCGGGGTGTCGTCGGCGATGGCCCGGCCCCGGTCGATGACGGTGATGTGCGAGGCGAGCCTGTCGGCCTCGTCCAGGTACTGCGTGGTGAGCAGCACGGTCGTACCGCCCGCCACCAGCGCCCGGACCGCGTCCCAGACCTCGCCCCGGCCCCGCGGGTCGAGCCCGGTCGTCGGCTCGTCCAGGAAGAGCACGTCGGGGGAAAGGATCATCGAGGAGGCGAGGTCGAGCCGTCGCCGCATGCCGCCGCTGTACTCCCCGGCGCCCTTGTCGGCCGCCTCGGTCAGGTCGAACCGGTCGAGCAGTTCCCCGGCGCGCTGCCGGGCCCGGCGGTTGCCGAGGTGGAAGAGGCGGCCGAACATCTCCAGGTTCTGCCGCCCGGTGAGCCCCTCGTCGACGGCCGCGTACTGGCCGGTGAGCCCGATCCGGCTCCGTACGCGGCGGGGTTCGCGCGCCACGTCGAGCCCGGCGACCTCGGCCCGGCCCGCGTCGTGCCGCAGAAGGGTGGCGAGGACCCGCACGGCGGTGGTCTTGCCGGCCCCGTTCGGGCCGAGGAGGCCGTGGACGGTGCCGGGGCGGACGGCGAGGTCGAAGCCGTCGAGCGCCCGCTTCTCCGACCCGCCCTTCCCCCGGTACCGCTTCACGAGGCCTTCGGCGAACACCGCGTGATCGGACGAGGACCTCGGCACGGAACCGGACGGGAACCCCGACGAGGACCTCGACCCGGCGTGCATCCCGCTCTGGAGCATGGACATGGCTCAACCCCCTGCTTTCTCCGACTGACCGGAAGAGAACTGAGTACACCGTACCCCAGACTGGGTACACCGTACCCTCATGCGAGTACGGTGTACCCAACCCTGTTCCGGAGCACTACGCTGCCTCCATGGCGAAAGACGGATCGACAGCGGCGACGGACGGCACGGCCACCGGGAGCGGCGATATCGCGCGCAGCCTGGAGCTCCTGTGGGGCACCGGGGAACGCCCCGGCCGCGGCCCCAAACCGGGCCTCACGCTGGACCGGATCGTCACCGCGGCGGTCGCCGTCGCGGACGCGGAAGGGCTGTCCGCCGTCTCCATGCGCCGGCTCTCCACCGAGCTGGGCACGGGCACGATGTCGCTCTACCGGTACGTCCCCGGCAAGGCCGAACTGCTGGATCTGATGCTGGACCGGGTGCTGGGCGAACCGTTCGCCGACCACCCCGGCGAGCCTCCCGCCGACTGGCGCGAGGCGGTCGACCGGATGGCCCGCGGGCACCTGGACACGCTGGGCAGCCACCCCTGGCTGCTGAAGATCAATCAGGCCCGTACGGTGCTCGGCCCCAGCGCCCTGCGCGGACTGGAGCTCGCGCTCACCGGCCTGCGGGGGATGGGGCTGCGCGACCCCGAGCTGATCGGCGTGATCATCACGGTCAACAGCTTCGTGGAGGGCCTCGCCCGCACCCGGGCCGACGAGGCGGAGGCGGTGGCGCAGACCGGGCTGAGCGACGAGGAGTTCTGGGACAACCAGCGCCCCTACCTGGAGCGGGCCATGCTCAGCGGCGCGTACCCGCAGATGGCAGGCATGGCCGAGGACACCTTCAGCCCCGACTTCGACCATTTCGAGTTCGGGCTGCGCCGGCTGATCGCCGGTTTCGAGGCCCTGGTCCAGGAGCGGACGGCGGCCCGGAAATGACAGCGCCCGTGGCCCGTGCCCCAATGGATACATGGACGCCAGCCGGGAGCTCGCTCCTTTCGTCAAGCAGTACGCCGTCCTGCTGAGCACCCACCGGCAGGACGGGACCTCCGTCGGCACACCGGTCAACATCGCCGTCGAAGGCGATCACGCGTTCATCCGCACGTTCTCCTCCGCCTGGAAGGTCGAGCGGATGCGCAACCACCCGCGGGTGGAGCTCGCGCCGTGCACGGTGCGGGGCAGTCCGACCGGACCGCAGATCCGGGCGCACGCACGGCTGCTGCGGCCGGGCACGAAGGAGAACACGCACGCGGCGCGGATGCTGTCGCGCAAGTACCCGGTCGTGCAGGGCGTGCTCGTCCCGCTCGCGCACCGGCTGAAGCGGGACCGGACGCTGCACTACGAGGTGTGGCCGGTGACGGACGAGAGCTGAGGAGTCCGGGTGGGCCTCAGCCCTGCCCCCGCTTCCGGCGGAGCGCGAACCACAAGGCGGCCACCCCGACGACTACCGCCGCACCGAGCCCGGCTCCGCCCCTGCCCTCACCCTCCTCGCCGCCGGCCTCGTCACCCGCGCCGCCGCTCCCCGGGGGCTTCCTCTGCTCCTGGCCGCCTCCGGAGCCGCCGCCCGCGCCCTCCGCCTCCACCCGGACGACACCGCTGCGGGCCCCCTCCGAGCCGAACATCAGGGCCGAGCCGTCCGCCGTGTACGTCACCGACTCGGCCTGCCGCTGGAACGGCGCGGCGACCGACTTGTCCTCGCCGAGGCGGCCGTTCCCGAAGGCGTACGCGCGAGCGCTGAAGTACGAGCGCAGCACCAGCCGCTTCCCGTCCGGCGAGAAGGCCCCGTCGGTGACCCACGGCACCTCGCCCACCCGCCGGAACACGTTCGTGGAACCGGCCGTCAGCTTCGCGGGACCTTCGTACAGGCCGCCGCCGTCCTCGTTCTTCGAGGCGATGTAGACGCGGCCGGTCTTCGGATGAACCATCAGCGCCTCGGCGTTGCGGGCCCCGTCGGCGTACTTCACGTCGTACTGGACGGCGTTGACGGTCGCGTCGCGCAGGGTCTTCGGCTCGGGGAAGCGGTAGATCCAGACGTGGTCCCAGCTGCCGTCGAGGTTGTCGCCGATGTCACCGACGTAGAGGTCGCCGTCCGGCCCGACCGAGATGCCCTCGACGTCCCTCGGCTGCCCCACGCCCCGCAGGGTGATGGTCGCGAGGGTCTTTCCGGTGCGGGAGTCGACGGCGAAGACGTAGGGGCCGTCGTCGCTGTCGTTGTGCGTCCAGTAGACGCCGGGGTGCGCGCGGCTGGCGGCGAGGCCGCTGGACTCGGTGATACGGGGGTCCTCGATCGTGAAGTCACGGTCGGCCCGGCCGTCGTCGGCCACGGCCGGACCGCCTCCGGCGAGCAGCAGAAGAGCGGCGGCGAGGGCGGCGGCACGGGTGCCCGCCGGGCCGGTCAGATACGAACGCATGGCCCAAGTGTCCATCGTCACGTCGCAGGCCGGAGGCATGATCGGCCATGATGACGCCATGCGTTTCCTCTTCGTCGGCGATTCCATGACCATCGGGTGCGCCGGCGACTTCACCTGGCGCTACCGGATGTGGCAGCACCTGGAGGCGTTCCCCGGCCTCCCGTACGAGATCGTCGGCCCGCGCACGACGCTGCACGACGCGGAGGCGAACGCCCCGCTCTCCCACGCGTACGCCGAGCCGTCCTTCCCGCCCGCCGCCCGCCGTCATCTGTCCGGCTGGGGCGAGGGCTGGCTGCACATGGCCCCGGTGATCGCGGACGCGGTGCGCGAGACGGAGGCGGACATCCTGCTGGTCTCGCTCGGCCTGATAGACCTCGGGTTCTACACGGACGCCGAGCAGACGGCGGCGAACGCCCGCGCGTTCGTCACGGCGGCGCGCACGGCGAACCCGCGCGTCCGCATGGTGCTGCTCCCGGTGATACCGAACGTCCGGGCCGAGACGGACGCCCCCTTCGCCGCCTCGTGCGCCCGCTTCAACGAGCTGCTCGCCATGGCCGTGGCCGACCTCGGCACCCCCGCCTCCCCGCTCCTGCTGGCCTCGCACCCGCCGGGCTACGACATCCACACGGACACGTACGACGGCACGCACCCCGGCCCGACCGGCGAACACCTCCTCGCGGCCGCCTTCGCCGACGCGCTGCACCAGGGGTGGGGGCTGGGCGGACCGTACGCGGGGCAGCCGGCGCTGGTCGGCGGACCGGTCACCGTGGAGGGCTGACCCGCCCCGAAGGCTGTGTCCGGCCCGACTCCCCCGGACACGGGCGCCGGCCGGAGCCGCGTGCCGGTGGCAGGGAACGCGTGCCGGTCAGCGCAGGGACAGCACTCCGCGCCAGGTCCAGCCCGCGTCGAGGACGGCCTGACGCAGGGGATTCCTCATGTCACGCGAGTCGAAGCGGAAGGTCTCGACCTTCCGGCGGCGTCCGTCCGGCCCCTGCTCGTAGGACCACCGCCGCGCCACGTGGGGCGCGGGCCCCCGGCCGTACCGCTTGCCCGGTGAATCGGGCGTCGACGCCTCCCACCGCTCGTCGAGCGCACGCACCTCGTGGGTCTCCGTGAGCAGACGCATCCGGGTCTTCAGAGTCATCCTCAGCACGGGGACCCGCCACTCCGCCACCAGGTCCGCCTTCTCGGCGGGAAGGGCGTTGCGCACGCGGAACGGCACGCCGGGCCCGTCGACCGCGAGCAGCGCGGCCCGGACCTCCGCCGCGGGCAGCGGCGCGACACCGCTGTCCGGATACCTGGTGCCGGTGAACCTGTCCCGCCAGCGTCCCATCGCTAGGCTCCCGTTCCGGGGGTCGCGCTCACCGGTCGGACCGTGCGCACGAAGTCCTGGAAGTCTCCCAGGACCTCGTCGTGCTGGGCCGCGGAGGCGGTCAGAGCCAATCGGATCGCCGCCCGTTTGCGCGGGTCGTCGACGTCCGACATCGACAGGTACACCTGCGACTGGACGAGGTCGCGGTGCGATCCGTCCGTGGCGGTCGAGAAGGCCAGCCGTTGCGTCAGAGCGGGCGCGTCCGCGGAGCCGACCTCTCGGCGGTGTGCCACGGCCACCGACTCGGCGACTGTACGCAGGCGTTCCACCGACTCGTCCGCGAGCTCGGCGAGGGTGACCGTGTCCGCCAGGAACGCGCCGTCGACGGTGATGTTGGCCGTGAACCCGGCCTCCGGGTGCTGGTGCACCGCGGCGAAGGCCACATCCGTGGCGTCGTCCCCCTCCGGAGCGGCAGCGGGGAGCCAGCCGTCCGGCAGGCGGAACTCGATCGGCACCGGCAGTATCGGGGGCATCTCAGGCCCTCCCTTCCACGGAAAAGTACACCTCGGGCGATCAGACGTCAGGAGAAGAAGTCGACGACGGCGTCCTTGGCGTCGCCGGCGGCGTCGCCCGCGGCGTTGAGCCCGTCGCCGAGGGCGTCGGCCGCGGCGCCGGCGCTCTTGGCCACCTTGTCCGGGTCGACGGTGATCTCCATTCCCAGGCTGCCGCCGACGCCGGGGGCGACGCCCGCGTCCCAGCCGAACGTGAACGCCCCGGTGTCCTCGTCCTTCTTCCACCCCACCCAGGCCTCCGCACCGGCGCCCTTCCACGCCTCGGCCGTCCCGCCGATGCCGATTCCGGCCACCTCCACACCGCCGGCGACTCCGCCCCTCGCCCCGGCGAACGCCTTCGCCCCGAGGGTGAACTCTTCCTTCGTCGCCTTGAGGCCGGCGCTCGCCTCGCCGCCGGCGAAGCCCTCGACCCGTCCGTAGGCGCCGGCGTACGGCCCGTACTCGGCGCGTCCCTCGGCCAGCGCCCGTATACCCGCGGACGCCTCGGCCTTGGCGACGAGGCCTTCATGGGTGAACCCGTAGTTGCCGGTGGTCCTGGCGCCCCCGTAGATGTCGGCGATCCCGGAGAGCTTCCACTGCCCGTTGGTCAGGGACCCGTTGGCGGTGCCGTGGAAGAGGTCCGCGGCGGCCTTCAGCGTGCCCTCCTTCCCGTACTTGGGGCCGATGAGCTTGAACTCGGAGCCGGGGCCGGTCAGATCCGCCGTGCCCTCGGACACCCAGCCGTCCGTCTTCGTCGTGCCGTCGCCCTTCGCCGCCGCGGTGGCCTTCGCGAGGTCTCCCTCGGCATGGGCGTTGAACCCGTTGAGGGTGGCGTCGGCGCCCTTGCCGAAGGCGTCCTTGTTGCTGTCGACGACGGCGGCGGCGAGGGCGGTGCGGACACTCCGGTCCGCCTCGGAGACGGTCTTGACCCGGTCGTCGATGTGCAGCTGCCACGAGGCGACCGACTCACGGATCACCGTCCGGCCGTCGGGATCGTGAACGTACGCGCTGCGCTCGGACGGGGTGAGCTTGTCCCAGTCGAAGGCGACCAGCCCCTGCTCGGACACCGTCATGCCGGCGGCGATCGCGTCGTCGCGGGCGCTTTCGAGCTTCTTCTTGAGGTCGGTGAACTTCTCGTGCGCGTCCCGCAGCAGGCTCGCGACGGCTTTGGCCTGGACCTGGGCGGCCGCGTACTCGTACCGGGTCGCGGCGAAGTTCGTCCGGGCGACGCCGGCGCTCACACCAGCCCAGGAAGAGCCGAGAGAGATCTTCTGGACGCTGTCGCGGTAGCGGGTCTCGATCTTGCCCAGCTCGCCGGCCATCGCCTCCCACTCGGAGGCGGCCGTCGTCAGCAGGCCCAGGTTGGTGGTCATGATCTCGTAGTAGGAGGTCGACATCGCAGCCCCCTACAACCGGTCCAGCTTGGACTGCGCCAGCAGCTGGTTGCCCACGCCGATGTCATTGCTCTCGAAGTAACCGGAGGCGCCGCGCAGTCCGTTCTTCTCCGCGGCCAGACGCCCCATCAGGCTCTTGACCTGACGGTCCCACGTACCCGCGACCGTCTTGAGGGCAGCGGCCGTCTCCCAGCCGTCGAACCCCTTGCGCGCGCTCTCGGTGGCTGTGTCGGCCCGCTCTGCCGTCTTCTTGGTGTTCGGCTCCAGCTCCTTCTCGATGGTGCCCGCGGCGGCCTTCTTCTGCGCCGGCGTCGAAGCGAAATCCGCCTCTTCCCGCCCGGAATCCGTTGTCATCGTCACTTCCCCCGTCGTGCCCCCGGTCGACAAGGTGCCACCATATGACTATCAGCACGCGTCCTGTCCAACGCCCCCCGAGAACAGCCGAATTGCCTGGTCGACCGGCACCGGGGCGTACGGGGCGAAGACTCACCCGCTCCGCTGCGACCCCAGCATCGACAGGGCCAGCTGCGTCAGTTCCCCGGAGACCTCGCCGGGGCGGGCCCGGCGGCAGCGGCGGGCGTGGTGGGCCATCAGTTCGTGGACCGTGCCGACCATCACCATCACGTCGACCCGGTGGTCCCGGTCCTCCGCCTCGCCCCGGTCCACCGCCCGCTCGGCCTCCCCCGTCAGGAACTCCGTCCACAGCGCCCGCCAGAGCTTGCAGTGCTCGTCCACCACGGCGCTCACGCCCAGCACCTCGACGAACGTCACGCGGGCCTCACGCGGATCCCTGGTGACGGCCTCGACGTAGGCGTCGAAGAGCCGCCGGACCCGCTCCTCGATCGAGCACTCCTCGATGCCCTCGGACAGCAGGGCGCTCTCCGCCGCCCGCAGCCCGGTCGTCGTGACCCGGTTGTGCAGGGCGATGAGCAGCCCCTCCCGGGAGCCGTACTCCTGACGCAGCACCTCGACCGGCACACCGGCCGCCTCGCACACATCGTGCTCGGCGGTCGTCCGGTAGCCGTTGATGCCGTACAACTCCTTCGCTGCTTCGAGAAGTCGTTCCCGCGCCTGTGTGCGCGCGGCATCCCCGGGCCCGGTCCGCTGAACCGTCCAGCTGTCCGCCACCGGTCCTCCTTGAGGGCAAGGTGCGGGAGAGACGCCTGCGCGCCTCTGCACGAACCGCCGCCCCATTGTGCTCGCCCCGCCGTCGTCCGGACGGCCGCGCCACACCCGTACGGGGGAATGCCCGCACGCGGAAACGCTTCTTCTTCACGCACCCGGGGGCGTCCGCACACTCGTCCCCACCGACCGCCTTCGACTCCCTGCCGTCCGGCCGCACAAGCGTCCCCCTCGCACCGCCGAACCCCGCGTTGAACGTGTTCAAACTGCTCTGGCACGATGGCCGTAGCTGCCGCCCACCGGGCGTGCCGCGTACTTCTACGTGCGCGAGGGGGAATGAACGGTGAAGAAGAAGCGCCTCTGGGGACTGTCCCTGCTGCTCTCGATCCTGGTGCTGCTCCTGGAAGCGATGATCGCCCTCATCGTGAGCGTCTGCTACGGCATCACCCAGGAGTCGCCGAACGCCGGCGGCGGTTCGGCGATGTTCGTCCTGCTCCTGCCCGTGATCGCCGTGATCGCCACGGTGGTCGCGGGCGCACTGTCCGTGGGCCTCGTCCTCCCGACCGTCCGGCTCGGCGATGCGCTGGGGCGTCGGCTCGGCGGGCGTGAGGTGTGGTGGTGGGTGCCGGTGGCGGCAGGGGCCGTATCGCTCCTGGTCGTCGGCGGCATCGTCGCCCTCGCCGGAGGCGCGGGGCCCGTCGCCGTCGCCGTGGGGTGGCTGCTGACCACGGCCGCGCTGACCGTCCCGGCGCTGCTCTGGCGCTCGCGCCGGGAGCGGATCTTCGGGCCGGTGCTCCTGTGGGGGGTGATCGCGGTGGTCCTCACCGCCGTGCTCGGCGGCGTCGGATTCTGGACGGGGCTGATCCAGGAGTACCACCCGCCCGCGCTCACCTCGGCGGACATCGTCGGGCGCTGGTCCGACGGAAAGGGCGGAACCGTCACCTTCACGGCGGACGGCCGGGTCGCCGCCGTCGCCGTCGACGACGACCTCGACGACCCGGGCGCCTTCGATGACCTCGATGACCTCAACGACTTCGAGGCCGGGGGCACGCGCGACGGGGACGACGACCTGTGTACGGGGCAGGGCACCTGGACGCACGAACACGGCGGCGGCCGATGGTCTCAGGAAGTGAGCATCACGATCGACTCCTGCACGTTCGACTACTGGAACGTCGGCGGCACGGAGACCCGGCCCACCCTCTACCAGTACATCGGCGACCCGGACTCCTGGGACCTGTACGAACTGACGAGGACGCACGGCGGCCCGTGACGGGCGCCCGGCGGCGCGGCCCGCCGCCCCGGACTCACCCCTTGACCGTGAACTCCCCCCGCAGCAGCGCCTCGTCCCGGGACGACGGGCCCACCAGCAGTTCGAAGCGGCCCGGCTCCACGATGCGGACGCCCTCCGCGTCCACCAGCGTGCAGTCGGCCACCGGGAGCTCGAAGAGGATCTCGCGCGACTCCCCCGGGGCCAGCTCCACCTTGCGGTAGGCCTTCAGCTCCTTCTCCGCCCAGGTCACCGACGTCACCGTGTCGCTGACGTACACCTGCACCGTCTCCAGCGCGGGCCGTGCCCCCGTGTTGGTCACCGTGACCCGGGCCCGTACGGTCTCCGACTCGTCGACCACCGCCGTCAGCACCTCCAGGTCCGTGTAGGCGACCGTCGAATAGCTCAGCCCCTCGCCGAACGCGAACGCCGGGCGCTGCGTGAGGTCCGCGTAGCGCGAACCGTGCTGGCCGCGCACCTGGTTGTAGTACGTCGGCTGCTGGCCCGCGTGCCGGGCGAACGACAGCGGCAGCCTGCCCGTCGGTTCGGTCAGGCCGAGGAGCAACTCCGCGACCGCCCGGCCGCCGAGCATGCCCGGGTTGGCCGCGTACACGATCGCCGCCGCACCGAGCGCGGACGGCGGCAGCACCAGCGGCTTGGAGCTGATGACCACGACGACCAGCGGCTTCCCCGTCGCCGCCAGCGCGTCCAGCAACGCCACCTGATCACCGACGAGTTCGAGCGTCGCGGTGGACTTGCCCTCGCCGATCAGCTCGATCCGGTCGCCCACGACGGCCACCACGTGGTCGGCGGCCTCGGCGGCGGCGACCGCGTCGCCGATCAGCGCCGGGTCGGGCGCGGCCGGGACGACGATCTCGGGGCGGGGCTGCCCGTCGGGGAAGAACTCCCCCTCCGGGTCGGGCCCGACATCCAGGATCCGGGCGCCGGGCGCGTACGAGACGGTCCAGTCGGCGGGGACATGGTCGCGGAAGCCGTCGAGGACCGTACGGATCATGGCGCGCGGCTGGCCGTCCGGCAGCCAGTCGGCCTGTCCGGAGGAGCCCGCCCAGTCGCCCAACTGGGTCTGCGCGTCCTCGGCGTTGGGGCCGATGACCGCGACCGTACGGGGGCCGGGCCCGGTGGCCCGCCCCTCCCCTGCGGCCTTCAGGCCGCCCGCGAACGGCAGCGTGCCGTCGTTCGTCAGCAGCACCAGCGAGCGGCGCGCCGCCTCCAGGTTCAGCACCGCGTGCGCCGGGCTTCCGATGACCTCGGCCTGCCGGCCCGCGTCGGGGTGGCGCGGGTTCTCGAAGAGGCCCAGCTCGAACTTGAGCGTCAGGATGCGGCGTACGGCGGCGTCGATCTCCGTCTCCGTCAACGCGCCCTGCCTCACCGCCTCCTGGGCCCCCGCGAAGAAGTTCGACGTGGTCATCACCATGTCGTTGCCCGCGCGGACCGCCGCGGCCGACGCCTGCGCGTAGTCGGCGTAGACCTTCTGCTCCCAGACCATGCGGCCGACGTTGTCCCAGTCGGTGACCAGGGTCCCGGTGTAGCCCCACTCGCCACGCAGCACCTCGTTCAGCAGCCAGTTGTTCACCGTGATCGGCACGCCGTCCATCGACTGGTAGCCGAGCATGAACGTCCGGCAGCCCTCCTTGGCGACCCGCTCGAACGGCGGCAGGAACCAGGAGCGCAGCTTGCGCCGCGAGATGTCCGCCTCGCTGGCGTCCCGGCCGCCCTGGGTCTCGGAGTATCCGGCGAAGTGCTTGGCGCACGCCAGGATCGCGGTCGGGTCGTCGAGGCCGTCGCCCTGGTAGCCGCGCACCATCGCGGAGGCCAACTCGCCGATCAGGAAGGGGTCCTCGCCGAACGTCTCGCTCACCCGGCCCCACCGCAGGTCCCGGGTGATGCAGAGCACCGGCGAGAACGTCCAGTGCACCCCGGTCGCCGCGACCTCGACCGCCGTCGCCCGCGCGATCCGCTCCACCAGCTCCGGGTCCCAGGTGGCGGCCATCCCGAGCTGCGTCGGGTAGATCGTCGCCCCCTCCCAGAACGAGTGCCCGTGGATGCAGTCCTCCGCGACGAGCAGCGGGATACGCAGCCGGGTCTTCGCGGTGAGCGCGGCGGCCTCGCGCACCCGCTCCGGCGAGGCGTGCAGGATCGAGCCCGCGTGCAGGTCCTCGACGAGGTGCCGCACGCCCTCCTTGGCGTTGAGCTGGAGCATCTGACCGACCTTCTCGGGCAGCGTCATGCGCCCCAGGAGGTCGGCGACCCGCTCCGCGACGGGCAGCGCGGGGTCGAGGTACGGCGGCTTGAGACCCACGGGACTTCCTTCCACGACGGCCACGACGGCCACGACGGCACTCGCAGTACCGTACGCTCAATCCCGACCGCTTGGTAAGTATTCGCCCTTGTGAGAATCTGGGGCGGAACGAGAGAGGGCGTCCGATGACAGCGGGTGAATGCGCGTGACCCCGGGAACCCGGCGCGGCTACGCCAAGGGCCGGGCCAAGCGGACCGAGATCCTCGACCAGGCGATGACCCTGTTCGGCGAGGCCGGC
This sequence comes from Streptomyces sp. NPDC058576, assembly GCF_042718715.1. Classification (NCBI taxonomy): domain Bacteria; kingdom Bacillati; phylum Actinomycetota; class Actinomycetes; order Kitasatosporales; family Streptomycetaceae; genus Streptomyces; species Streptomyces sp. NPDC058576. The sequence goes on from NZ_JBHXPF010000009.1 coordinate 106,203, forward strand.
TACCGGGGCGCGTCGCTCCGCGTCATCGCCACCCGCTGCGGCATCTCCCACCCGGGCCTCCTGCACCACTTCCCGACGAAGGAGGCCCTGCTCCTCGCCGTCCTCCAGCGCCGCGACGACGTGGACGACGAGTGGCTGGCGCTCGGTGTCACCCGGGGCGTGGACCACCTGCGCCGGCTGGTGGACCTCGCCGAGCTGAACGCCAAGCGGCGCGGGATCGTGGAGCTGTTCTCGGTGGTCGCGGCGGAGGCCACCGCCCCCGACCACCCGGCGCACGCGTACTTCGAGGCCCGCTACCGCACGTCCGTCGCCAACACCGAACGCGCCTACCTCCAGGTTCGGGAGGCGGGCGAGCTGCGCGACGGCATCGAACCCGCCGCCGCCGCTCAGCAGTTGATCGCCCTGATGGACGGACTCCAGATCCAGTGGCTGATCAGCGACTGCACGACGGACATGGCGGGCGTCCTGCGGGCCCACATCCAGGCCCAGTTGACCGTACCGTTCTGAGTCCGGGGACCTCCGGGCTCAGGGACTCACCCGCTCGACCCCGCGGCGGCCGGCGATCCGGGCCATGGTGAGGCAGTACAGCGGGGCGAAGACGAGTTCGACCACCATCGCCTGCCAGGGCGCGTCGGCGGCGGTCTCCGTGCTGGCCAGTTCACCGAAGCCCGCCGCCAGGCCGAAGGCCAGCAGGTTGTTCGCGACGTGCATGACGATCACGGCTTCGAGCCCGCCGGTACGGATCACCAGCCAGCCCCACCACAGCGCCGAGTAGAGCAGCAGCAGGAACCCGGACCACTCACCGAACCCGTGGGCCAGGGCGAAGAGGAGGGACGCCAGCACGATCGCGGGCCAGGGCGACCGCACGGTCCGGCCGATGACCTGGACCAGCCAGCCCCGGAAGACGTACTCCTCGGCGGCGGCCTGGAACGGGACGAGTGCCAGCACGACGGCCAGGCTCAGCAGAAAGACGGGCCACCCCGGGAAGCCGCTCCCCGTCTCCCCGAGCGGCTCGTCGTTCCAGGTCCAGGCGATCAGCAGACCGATCTGCACGATCATCAGCGGGAAGGCCACGGCGGCGCACCGCCAGAGCCAGCCCCAGCGCAGCCGCCCGACGACGGAGGACACGGTCCCGGCGGGGCGGCGGCCCAGCAGCCGGGCCGCTCCCAGGACGATGGGTATGCCGACCGCGATGCCGAGGAGCTGGACGGCCAGGTCCGCGACGGGGTCCTCGAAGAACAGGTCGCTGTCCGCCGAGGTGGGGCCCGCGTCCAGCAGCTCCGCGATGACGAGGCCGGCCAGGCTGATGACCAGGATGCTCACCAGGACCATCGCCACGACGACCGACAGCTCGCCCAGCCAGCCGAACCGTCCGCCCTGGCCGTTGCGCCCCTGCTCGTCGTAGCGGGAGCCCGAGGGCGCCCGTACCGGCCCGGTCGGCGGACGGCTCCACTGCGGGGGCCGGTCCCACCCCTGGTGGCCCGGCCCGGGCGGGCGCGGCGGCTGGGCCGAGGGGTGCGGCGGGGCCCAGGGCGAGGGCTGCGCCGAGGACGAGGGCGGGGCCCAGGGCGAGGGCGGCCCGTCCGTACGGGGCGGTTCGCCCGAGGGTGAGGGCGAGGACGAGGGCGGAGGCACGTCAGGAGGGTGGTTCACACCAGCGATCTTCTGTTGCCGCCCGCGTACGGGTCAACGCCAGCCGTCCTCGCGTACCCGGGTCGCCAGGTCGATCTTGGTGTAGGTGGGCCGGCCCGCCTCCTGGTACTTGGCCTTCACCCGGTCCAGGTAGTACTTCGCCGTGTTCACCGTGATCCCGGCCCTGCGGGCGGTCGCCTTCAGCGTGAGCCCGGAGGCGTACCCCACCAGCACCTCGCGCTCCTGGGGAGAAAGCCGGGGGCGGGTGGGGCCACGATCGTAGGCCAGGGCGAAGGCCAGCTCGGGAGAGTGGGCGGTGCGCCCGGCCGCGATCTCGCCGACGGCATCGACGAGCACGGACAGCTCGTGGTCCTTCGTGAGGAAGCCGTCGGCCCCGTCCGTGATGGCCGAGACGATCCGGTCCCGGTCCGCCACCACGCTGATCATCAACACCCGGCTGCCGGCCGCCCGCAGCCGGCGGATGTTGTCGGCGGGCGGCCGGTCGTCCCGCAGCATGAGGTCCAGCAGGACGACGTCCGGCGGCTCCCAGGGGCCCGCGAGCAGTTCGTCGACGGTCGCGGCGCACGCGACGAGGCGTAACCCCTCCACTCCCGCGAACCACGACCGGATGCCGTCGCGCAGCATCCGGTCGTCGTCGACCACGGCGACGGTGATCACCCCGGCCATCTCAGCTCCACGCGCACGCCCTCGCCGGGAGCGCTGTCCACGAACGCCCGGCCGCCCACGCCGCGCATCCGCGCGTACACGGAGCGGTCGAGCCCGATCCCGCCGGTGGCCGGCCGGGAGAGACCGTCCGACCTCTTCGATCCGGCGGCTCCGGTGTCGAAGCCCCGGCCCCGGTCGACCACGGTGACGATCAGCCGGCCGGAGTCGCCGGCGGCGGTCAGGAAGGCATGCCCCGTACCGGCGTGGCACCGGACGTTGTTGAGGGCCTCGGTCACGGCCCGCGCCATGGCCAGCGCTATCTCGCCGGGGACGGCGGGCGGCTCGTGGTAGCGGGCGGTCACCCGCAGCCCGAGCGCTTCGGCGGCGCGTACGGATTCCTCCAGCGCGGCCCGCACCCCGGAGGCGGGCTCACGGTCGTCCGCCTGCTCCACGAGCCTCCTGAGGTAGGCGGCCTCCCGCGCACAACGCTCACGCATCATCGAGGTGTTGGCGTCGACTCCGCCGCGGGCGATGGCCGTCAGAGTGGCGAGGACGGTGTCGTGCAGGGCGTTGTGATGGGCGACGCGCTCCGCGAACCTGGCCCGCTGCGCCTCCGCGGCCAGCGTCCGCCGGTTGGCCGCGTCGACCTGCCCGCCCTGTCGGCAGAGGTACCAGGTGAGCACCCAGGAGACGACGGCGGAGAAGACCAGGGCGTTCAGATGGGCGCCGGTCACGGCGGCGTCCGCGTCGACCATGAGGTACCCGGCGAGATGCGTGGCCACCAGGAGCGCCACGGCGACGACCAGGAGCCGTGTTCCGAAGGCGACCGCGGCCATGGCCGACGCCGAACCGCCCAGGAGCATGACCCAGGCGATCGACTCCTGGGCACGGGCCCCGCCCCACGCGTACGCGCCGAAGGGCAGCAGGCAGCCGATCACCAGGACGTCGAGCCCCACGGCCCACCGAACGAGCCGCCGGTGCCGGGCCGCCATGAACCAGATCAGGGCGGTGAACGCGATCGCGGCGCCCAGCGCCAGCCACGGGAACAGGCGGTCGCGCTGGTGCTGGGCGACCACGGCGCCTCCCGCGACCAGGTGGCTGCCGCGGTAGAGCGCGGTGGCGATGACCATCGTCTTCCGGGCCCGGTGAAGCCCGGTTTCCGTGCTGTCGATCCGACGGCCCCCCTTGATCGCAACCCCCCAGAACGGGTGGTGCACCGGCCCCTCGGCACACCGCTAACGTCACCCGTGGCGATCAGGGGATCGCTCGCGGCCACGATAGGCACAGCTGACCGAGGGCGGTCCGCGATTCCCGGACAACTCAGCAGATCTTTCGATTCGTGTTGGCTGAAACACATATGACGTTCCATCACCATCTGTCGCCGCCGCTCTCCCGCCCGCCGGCGCCGCCCGGACGGTCCCGATCCACACCGCATGGCACCGCACCGCACCGCACTGCACCGTCCCGCGCCGGCCCGGAAGGATCGCCCGTGAGCACCGATCGCGACGAACACGACGAACACGACAACGGCAGCTTCTTCGCGCTGGACGCCGGCCTGCTGCCCGGCATCGTCGAGGGGGTGCTGCACCGGCGCGGCGCGACGCGATGGGCGGTCGAGCAGGGGGAGTTCTGGTGCTCGGTCCGGCCGCGCGGACACCGGAGCGGCGAGCAGGGCTGGAAGCTGCACCTGTCGGCCACACCGCTCTCCGCGGCCCTGGTCCTGGCGGTGGCGGCCGACGTACTGGTCGAGGAACGGGCCTCGTTCAAGTTCGCCGGAGCCCTGGACCGGGTCGCCCTGCTGACGGGCGGGCGCGCCGACCGCGGCGGCGGCGGCAAGTTCATCACGGTCTACCCCGACGACCCGGAGCTGTTCCGCCGGCTGGCCCGACGGCTGCACGCGGCGACGCTGGGACTGCGCGGCCCGCGCATCCTGTCGGACCGGCCCTACGCCCCGGGCAGCCTCGTCCACTACCGCTACGGGGTGTTCAGCGGGGTGCGGACGACGACGAACGACGGGGACACGGACGTACGGCTGCGGAACCCCGGCGGGGGGCTGGAGAAGGACCGGCGTCAGGCCTGGGTGACCACCCCCGCGTGGGCGCCGCCCGCGTTCCCGGAGACGACGCCTTCAGCGGTGACCGCGCCGAGCCCTCCCAAGGAGCCGGCCGGGACGGAGAAGCCGGCGAGGGAGACGGCCGGGGAGACGGCGAGCAAGCCCGCAAGGAGGTCCGTCCGCCTCAACGGCCGTTACGTGGTCGCCAGGGCGATCCGGCACGCCTTCAAGGGCGGGGTGTATCTCGCGACCGACGAGACCACCGGCCGGCAGGTCGTGGTGAAGGAGGCGCGGGCGCACGTGGGTGTGCGCATGGACGGCACCGACCTCCAGGACACCCTGCGCCATGAGGCCGAGATGCTGGAGAAGCTGGCCCCGCTGGGTTTCACCCCGGCCGGGATCGAGCTGTTCGCTCAGGGCGGCAACCTCTTCCTGGCCCAGGAGTTCGTGCCGGGGCGGACGCTGCGCGACCGGTTGGTGGAGCGCCCGGTGCAGGATCTCGCGGAGTTCCTGGCCCTGAGCCGGCAGGTCGTCGACATCGTGGCGGCCGTCCACGGCACCGGCCATGTGCTGCGCGACCTCTCGCCCAACAACCTCATGGTCGACCCGGAGGGCCGGGTGCGGCTGATCGACGTCGAGTACGTGGCCCCCGAGGGCGTCCCGGTCCGCCGCGGATACACCCCCGGCTACGTCGGCCCCGAGGTGTCATCGCTGCGGGACTACGACTTCACGGCCCCCAGATACGCGGGCGATCTCTACGGCCTCGGTGCGGTCCTGCTGCACCTGGCGACGGGCGTCGACATGCTCCTCGTGCCCGACGACCGCCTGGTGGGCGACCGTACGGACGCGCTGATCGCTCTGGCGGTCGCCGATCACTCCTGGGCGGCCCCGCTCCTGCCCCTGCTCCTCGCCCTCTGCGCCCCTCTCCCCGAGGCGCGCTGGGAGCTGCCCCGCGTGCGGAAGGCGCTCGCGGAGCTGTCCGGAACCGGCCGCCGGTCCGCCGGCGGAGAGACCGGAGGGGCGGGCGGCACGGTCGCCGACGCCAGCAGCGGAAGCGGCGTTCCGGGCCTCTGTGACGAGGAGCGCGATCGGCTGATCGCCGACGGCGTCGCCTACCTGCTCCGCACCCGTCCCGGCAGCGGCGGGCACCTCTGGGACGTCAGCGCGTTCGGCGCGACCACCGACCCCCTGAACGTCCAGTACGGCTCGGCCGGGGTCCTCGCCGTGCTCACCCGGGCCGCGGCGGCGGGCGCGGGCCCCGACGTCCGGCAGGGGGTGGCGGAGCTGACGGAGTGGACGCGGCGGCGTCTCACCGATCTCTCGGCCGGCCGGACGGCCGACGGAACGCTGCTGCCCGGGCTGCACTTCGGCCGCTCCGGCACCGCCTGGGCGCTGCTCGACGCGGCGCTGCTGCTGGGCGACGACACAGTCGCCGCCGAGGCGTCCGCACTGGCGCGCGCGGTCCCCGTCGACTGGCCCAACCGGGACATCTGCCACGGGGCGGCCGGAGCCGGAATGGCCCAACTGCACTTCTGGCGCACGACCGGTGACCCGGTCTTCCGCGACCGGGCGGTCGACTGCGCCGAGGCGGTCCTCGCGGCCGCCGAGGAGCACTCCGCCGGGGTGATCTGGCCCGTCCCGGCGGCCTTCGACTCGAACCTCGCCGGAGCCCGCCACTACGGCTTCGCCCACGGCATCGCGGGGATCGGCGCGTTCCTGCTGGCCGCCGGAGTGGCCACGGAACGCGCGGACCTCGTCCGGGCGGCCCGCGCGGCGGGCGACACCCTGGTGAGGCTGGCCCGGGTGGGGAACGGCCGGGCGGTCTGGCCGGCCGGGGACCGGGACGCCGACGGGCCGGTGGGGCAGACGCACTGGTGCAGCGGCTCCTCGGGCATCGGCACGTTCCTGATCCGGCTCTGGGCGGAGTCCGGCGACGAACGCCACCGGGAGGCGGCCGTGCTCGCGGCGGCCGGGGTACGGGAGGCCATGTGGCTCTCCTCCCCCGCGGCCTGTCACGGGCTCGCCGGGAACGCGGAGTTCCTGCTCGACATGTCCGCCGCGCTCGACGACCGCGACGACCGTCGATACCGCGACCAGGCCCGGGAGCTGGCCGCCTGCATCCGTACGCGTGCCGTGCGGCGCGACGGCCTCCTGGTGGTGCCGGACGAGTCGCTGGAGGCGGTCACCGGCGGCTACCAGACCGGCCTCGCCGGAACGGTGGGCATGCTGCTGCGGCTGCGCGACGGCGGCCCCCGGCTCTGGATGCCGGACGCCCCGCAGCTCTTCGCACCCGCCGGACGGCACTCGCGCACCGCGGTGGGTGCGCGGTGAACCGGCGGCCGGAACGCGTCAGCTTCCGCTTCTCGGCTCGGTCCCGTTTCGCCGCCTGTCTGGTGGGCACGGCCGACGGCGGGCTGGCCCCGGGCTGGTGGGACCTCGACGGCACGAAACCCCCGTACGCCGGTGACGCGCCCCACTACCGGGAGGGCGTCCCGGCGGAGACCACCGCCACCCAGGTGCTGCCGACCGAGGACGGCGGCCTGCTGCGGCTGCGCGGCGCGGCGGGCTCCGGCCGCCACCTGCTCCTGCTGTCCCACCCCGCAACCGCGGGGACCCGGCCCGCCGGGTCCTTGGCCGCCGAGCCCTTGCCCATCGAGTCCCAGCCCGCCGGGTCCCTGGCCGCTGAGCCCTTGCCCATCGAATCCCTGGCCGCCGGGTCCTTGGCCGCTGAGCCCTTACCCGTCGAGTCCCTGGCCGTCGAGGCGCGGGGCCTGCGCCTGGTGTCCGGTGGCCCGCGCGGGACGCTCGCGCTGGCGGTGGAGACCGCCCACGACGGCCGCACCCGGGTCTGGCGGGTCCGGCCCGCGCCGCTGCGGCTGAGCGACCCCGTGACCCTGCCCGGCCGGGTCACCGCCCTCCTGCCGCTGGACGGGACGGGCTGCCGCTACGCCACCGACCTCGAAGGACCGGAGGGGTACCGCCCCGTCTCCCTCGATCTACGGGACGGGCTGTGGCACGCGCTCGCGTCGCCCGCGGGCGGCCGCATCCACCGGCTGCTGCTCTCGGCGCCCGCGTCGAGGCTGCTGCTGACGGCGAGCGACCCCGGCGACGGGCGGCTGCGGATCGCCCGCGCCACCTTCGGCGACCGGGCCCGGCTCGACTTCCCCGACCGGCTCGACTTCCCGGACCGGCTCAACTCCCTGGACGGCGCGGTCCTTCCGCTGGCCGCCGACCCGGCGGGCGAGCGGGTGGCGCTGCGCGTCTCCCGGGGCGCGCGGGCCCGCCTCTTCCTGTACGACGTGGCGGCGGACCGGCCCCGTCCCGCCGCGCTGCCGCCGGGCGCGTTCCATCCGGTCGCCGGCTGGAGCGCGGGCGGGCTGCGCGTCGTGTACGCGGCCCCGGACCGCCCCGCCGGCCTGGTCACCGTCCCGGACACCGCCACCCGCGCCCCCTCGTACGACGCGACGTCCAGCGGCCCTGACGTCACGCCCAAATCCACTGGGCACACGGGGACTTCGCACGCCGCGACCGAGTGGTTCGCCACCCCGTCGGGGCGGTTCGAGGCCGTCCGCCTGGGCGACCGGCGTACCGCGCCCACCGTCGTCGTCGCACTGCACGGCGGCCCGGAGAACCACTGGACGCTCGGCTTCGACCCGGTGCTGGCGCGCCTGTCGGCAGCCGGGGCGGCGGTGGTGGCCCCCAACCAGCGCGGCAGCACCGGCTACGGCCGGGCCCACGCGGAGGCGATCCACGGCGCGTGGGGCGTGCCCGACCTCGCGGACATCCGCTCCCTGGTCCGTACGCTCACGGAGCAACGCCCGCCGGACGCCGAACGGCCCGTGCTCCTCGGCACCAGTTACGGGGGCTTCCTCGCCCTGCTCGCCGTGTGCGCCGACCCCTACGCCTGGGCACGCTGCGCGGTGATCGCCCCGTTCCTGTCCGCGCGCGGACTGCGCGAGCGGGGCTCACCCGCCGTGCGCGCCCTGATCGACCGGCACGGCCTGGGCGAACCGCCGGACGACGACCTCGGTCCCCGGGACGTCGAACGCCTCGCCCACCGCATCCGCGTACCGCTGCTCGCCCTGCACGGCTCCGACGACCCCGTCGTGCCGGTGGACGAGACGCGCCGGCTGCACCGGGCGCTGGCCGGAGCGGGCGGCCCGGAACGCGCACCCCACGACTGCCTCGACATCGCGGGAGCGGGCCACCACCCGCTCCAGGAGCGGGGCGGCGCGGAACTCACCGACCGGCTGGTGAGCTTCCTGACGGCCGGATTCCCGGGCCGCCGCCGCACCCTCGCACCCCCAGAGCTCACGGTCGCCGACGCGGCCGTGCGACACCGCCGGCCCTCGGCGGTGTTCGGGCACATCCCTCACGACGAAAGGACCACACCATGATCGACAACGCCATGACCGTCGACGTCGACGAGCTGCAGACCCTGGAGGGCGAGGAGTCCGTCGCCCTGGCCGGCTGCACCCGGACGTGTACCTGGACCTGCAGCATCACCAGCATCGAGCAGCAGTAGCAACCGTGCGCCGGGCGGGCCCCTCCGGGCCAGCCCCGCGCCCCCCCCCCCCCCCCCCCCCCCCCCCCCCACCCCCCCCCCCCACACCCCAACCCCCACCCCCACCCCCCCCCCCCCGACCGCCCCCCCCCCC
>NZ_JBHXPF010000009.1:115221-176441 GCF_042718715.1 Streptomyces sp. NPDC058576
GGGCGGGCCCTTCCGGGCCTGCCCGGCGCACGCCGCGCCTCCCGCACGCGCCCCCACTTCCCGTACGCACAACACCACTTCCCGTACGCACTCCCCCACTCCCCGTACGTCCACCACCCACTCCCCGTACGCCCCACTCACCGCAATCCGTGCCCGTCCGACCCGGCGGATGCCACGGAGGGCCGGAAGGAGCGCGATGACGTCTCCGCAGCGACTGGTGTGGGACGCGACCGCCCGGACACGTGGCTGGTTCGTCCTCGCCTCCGCGACCTCAGTCCTGGGGTCGGCCGGCACGCTGGCGTTCCCCTGGGCCATGGCGCAGGCCCTGGACGCGGTCGTCGCCCGGCGGCCCGCCACCGGTCCTGTCCTCGTCTGCGCCGCGCTCCTCGCCCTCGTCGTGACCACCGGGGCGCTCCAGACCCTGGCCAACGGGGGTTACGGCTCCGGCACGGTGGCCGCCCTCCGCAGGTCCCTGGCCCGACGCGCCTTGGACGCGGGGGTACCGGGTACGGCGGACTTCCCCGCCGGGGACCTCGCGGGGCGTCTCTCCGCGGGGTGCGCGCAGGCGGGCGCGGCCGGGGTCACCCTGGTCACGGCCTCGGCGGCGGTGCTGACCTCGCTCGGCGGCGTGGTCGCGCTGTGGCTGCTGGACTGGCGGATCGGGCTCTGCTTCTCGCTGGGCGTGCCGCCGTTGGTGGTCATCGCGCGGATGTTCATGAACCGCGGTTCGGGGCTCTTCCTCCAGTACCAGGAGACCCAGGGCAGGATCTCCGCCCTGTTGCTGGAAGCGGTCGGCGGGGCCCGGACCATCGGCGCGAGCGGCACGGCGGCGGCCGAGACGCGCCGGGTCCTGGAACCCCTCCCGGAACTGTCCCGCACCGGTCACCGCGTCTGGGCGCTGCAACGGGACACCGGTTGGCAGGTGGGCCTGCTGATCCCGGCCGTGGAGGTGCTGGTGCTCTGCGCCGGAGGTCTCGCCCTGCTCCACGGTGACATCAGCGCGGGCCAGCTCGCCGCGGTCGTCGGGTACACGGCGCTCGCGATGGCCGCGCTGGACCAGCTCGACGCCCTCTTCGCGCTCGGCATGTCGGCCGCCGGCGCACGTCGGGTCGCCGAGGTCGTCGACCAGCCGGCCCCGGCCCCCGGAACGCGGCCCCGCCCGGCGGGCGGTCACGGAACGGTGACCCTGTCGGGGGTGACCGTACGCTCGGGCTCCCGGCTCGTCCTGGACGCCGTGGACCTCACCGTCCCTGCGGGCACGGCGCTCGCGGTCGTCGGCCGGTCCGGGGCGGGCAAGAGCACCCTGGCGGCGCTGATCGGGCGGTTGCGGGAGCCCGATACGGGCACGGTCGCCATCGACGGCGTACCGCTGCGGGAGCTGACTCCCCAGGCCCTGCGCGTCGCCGTCGGCTACGCCTTCGAGCGGCCCGCGCTGCTGGGGACGACGGTGGCCGGGATGATCGCCTTCGCCCGCCCGGACGCCTCGCACGAGGATGTGGTGGCGGCCGCCGGGGCCGCCCGGGCGGACGACTTCGTCACCCGCCTGCCGCGCGGCTACGACACCCCGCTGACGGACGCCCCGCTCTCCGGCGGTGAGGTCCAACGACTGGGCCTCGCTCGGGCGTTGGTTCATGATCCGGCGGTCATCGTGCTCGATGACGCGCTGTCGAGCCTGGACACCGCCACGGAGGCGCGGGTCGACTCCGCGCTCGCCGCGGCCTGGTCGGACCGGACCCGGGTGCTGATCGCCCACCGGGTGTCGACCGCCGCCCGGGCCGACCTGGTGGCCTGGCTGGCGGACGGCACGATCCGCGCCCTGGGCCCGCACACCGAGCTGTGGCAACTCGCCGACTACCGGGCGCTGTTCGCGGCGAGCAGCACCGTCCCGGAGGCCGAGGCGGACCACGAAGCCCGGGCCACGACCGATCCCGGGGCGGACCACGGCACGCACGAACATGCGAACCCGCACGCCCAGGAGCCGGTATGAGCAAGGCAGCCCCGCGCCCCATCGACCGGAAGGGCGAGGCGGCCCCGCGCCCCATCGACCGCCACATGTTCGCCGGGTTCCTGCGGCAGCACCGCGCGGCGGCGGTGGCGGTGACGGGCTGGTCGCTGCTGGAGGCGGTTCCGGCGCTCGCCTCCGGGCTGCTGGTGGCCGCCGCCCTGGACCGGGGTTTCCTCGCGGGACGGCCCGCCGAGGGCTTCTTCTGGATCGGTCTGCTCGGGGCCGCGATGGTCTTCCGCGCCCTGATGACGCGCACGCTGACGCCGTGGCTGGGGCGGCTCGTGGAGCCGCTGCGGGACGACCTGGTGACGGCCGTGGCCGCCGGAGCCGTACACCGGGCGGCGGCGGGGGCGCGGGGTACGGCGGGCGCGGGAGTGGCCCGGCTGACGGTCCAGGTCGAGACCGTACGGGCGCTGGTGTCCGCTCTGCTGCGCTCGGCCCGCCAGTTGGGCGTCTCCTTGGTGATGGCGTTCGTGGGCCTGGCCGCCCTGTCCGCCCCGGTGGCGGCCCTCACCCTGCCCCCGGTCCTGCTCACCCTGCTGCTCTGCGCCCCCCGGCTCCGCGTCCTCGCCCGCCGCCAACGCCGCCAACTGCGGGCGGAGGAGGCCCTGACGGCGGCGGCGGGCGAGGCGTTCGAGGGCATCCGGGACATCGTCGCGTGCGGCGCCCGGGACCGGGTGGCCGGCGATCTGTCCGCCCGGATCACCGAGCACCGGGACGCGTGCAGGGCGGTCTCCCGGACCGCGTCGGCCAACACCTTGCTGGTCTCGCTGGGCAGCCATCTCCCCCTGCTGGTCCTGCTGTTGGCGGCCCCGCGACTCCTGGACCGAGGCGCGCTGTCGGTGGGCGAGCTGCTGGGCGCGACCAGCTACCTGGTGAGCGGGGTGGCCCCGGCCCTGCGCTCGCTCGTCGCCGTACTCAGCTCGTGGGGCGTGCAGTTGGCGACCGTCCTGCGCCGGTTGAGCCGGTCGACGCCCACCACGGCGCACGGGACGCCCGGGAGGTCCGGGAGGTCCGGAACGTCCGGCCCGGATCGTCCCGCGCGGACCCCGCGCTCGCCGGACCTGTCCCTGGTCGACGTCGGGTACGCGTACGGGCCGGGGGCGGTGCCCGTGATCGACGGGCTCTCGCTCGACATCCCGGCCGGATCGCATCTGACGGTCGTCGGGCCCAGCGGTGCGGGGAAGTCGACCCTCACGACGCTGCTGGCGGGGATGGCCCGGCCGGACAGCGGACGGCTGACCCTGGGCGGCGTACCGGCGGCGGCCGTCGACCGCGCCTGGCTCCACCGGGCGGTGACGCTGATCCCGCAGGAGGCGTACGTGTTCACCGGGACCGTGCGGGACAACCTGCGCTATCTGCACCCGGAGGCGCGGGACGCCGATCTGCTCGCGTCGGCGACGGCCGTCGGCGCGCGGGCCCTCGTGGACCGGCTCGGCGGCCTGGACGCGCCCATCGGGCTGGACGGGCCGCCGCTGTCCTCCGGTGAACGGCAACTCGTGGCCCTGACCCGCGCGCATGCGTCCCAGGCGTCGATCGTGCTGCTGGACGAGGCGTGCTGCCACCTCGACCCGGCGGCCGAGGAGCGGGCCGAGCGGGCGTTCGCGGAGCGGGGCACCACCCTTGTCGTGGTGGCGCACCGCATCAGCTCCGCGCTGCGCGCCCCGCGCGTCCTGGTGCTCGACGGCGACCGTACGGCCGTCGGCACACACGGCCAACTCCTCGACGAGAGCCCGCTCTACGCGGACTTGGTGGGGCACTGGGTAGCCGCCGGAACCTCGTAGGCGTTGTGGCAGACTGCGTCGACTGACTGGTCCACACCACGTGTATCTGGAGTTCGGTATGACGGCACAGGCTCCTCACCCCCCGATCGACACGAGCAAGCCCCACTCGGCCCGGGTCTATGACGCGCTGCTCGGCGGCAAGGACAACTACCCGGTGGACCAGCAGGTGGCCGACCTCCTGCCCATCGAGGCGAAGATCGGGGCGCACCAGCAGCGTGCCTTCATGAACCGTGCGACCGCGTGGCTGGCGGGCGAGGGCGTGACGCAGTTCCTGGACATCGGGACGGGCATCCCCACCGAGCCGAACCTGCACCAGATAGCCCAGGAGATCCGCCCCTCCGCCCGGGTCGTCTACTGCGACAACGACCCCATCGTCCTGCGCCACGCCGAAGCACTGCTGATCAGCCGGCCGGAGGGCGTGACGGACTACGTCCACGCCGACGTCCGCGAGCCCGCGCTCATCCTCGACGCGGCCCGCGAGTCCCTGGACTTCGACCGCCCGATCGCCCTGTCGCTCCTCGGCCTCCTCCACTTCCTCCCCGACGCCGAGAACCCGATCGGCATCATCCGTACGTTCACCGACCAGATGGCGCCCGGCAGTTACGTCGTGCTGTCCCACGGCGCGTCCGACGTGAACGAGGAGAAGGGGGAGCAGAGCGCCGACGAGTACAAGAAGGGCGGCATCCAGCTGGCCCTGCGGACCCGCGAGGAGTTCGCCAGGTTCTTCGAGGGCCTGGAGATCGTCGAACCCGGCCTGGTGAAGGCCCCGGAGTGGTTCAACGGCACCCCCGCCCCCGATCAGGAGCACAGCGGCATGTACGTGGCGGTGGCCCGGGTCCCGTAACCGGAAGCCCCACTCGCCTCCCCGCCGCCTCCGCCCGTCCGGGCCTCCGCCGCGACACGCTCCCGCCAAGGCGGCGGCGGAGGCTGGGGATCGGCCTCGGCACGGGCCTGTACGTCGGCCCAGTAGGCGCGTTGCTCCTCACGGTGGCAGGGCCCGCAGGTGGTGACCCACGACGCGTGAGGCCGGAACACATGCTCCTCGCCTGGCCCGTCGCAGGCGATCAGGGGCAGGGGCGGCGGCGGCGCGGACCCCGCCGCCACCACCAGGTCCGCCGTCTCCGCCGAAGGCGCGGGCAGTTTCTCCCGCAGCCGGTGCTCCAGGAACCCGAAGGCCGTCCGCACTCCCTCCACCGGCAGGGAACTGCTCAGCGCCAACCGCAGATCCCCGGCGCTGACGCCCCGCCGCAGCCATTCGGCGGCGAGCGCGGCGAGCTTGCGGGCCTCGCACACCCCGAGCGAGAGCTCACGCGTCCGGTGCCGCAGAGAAAGCAGCACGCGCTCGGCGAGCAGCACGTCATCCTGCGCGGGAGGCGGCGACTCTTGGGCGGCTTCGCCCGCTTCGGCCGCTTCGGCGTCCTCGGCCCCTCCGGTTGTTTCAGCCGCTTCGGTGGGTGGGCGGGAAGAGTCTTCGCCCTGTTCTTCGTCTGCGGGTAATTGACCACCGGCCATCCGACCGGTCGGCTCACCGACCGTCGGAAAGTGCGTACTCGGAGCGGGCGGCTCGTCCGGCATCGCGGAAACGCCCACGGCGTCGTGCCCGTCGACGGGCACACCGGCCCGGAGTCGCGCGGCCTGGTCATCCGTCAACGGCTCGTTGCTGAACACCTGCACGGTCCGCCAGCGCCCTCCGGCGACGGCCTCCCGCTTCTCGTGCACGTATCCGTACGTCACGAGATCGGCCTTGGCCTTCTGGTAGGCGCGACCGGTCATGCTCAGGGCACGGGCGTGCTCGCCCAGCGCCTTGTCCCGGTGCTCTTCGGGCAGCCCCTGGACGTAGAGGACGAGAATCTTCGCGTCGCTGCCCATACGCCGGTGGCGCACAAGCCCGTTGGGGGCCTTCGTGTAGCCCCGAGGGGGCGGGATAACATGCGAAAGCATCGCGGGTGGAACTCCATGATCCACTAGTGGTGAAGGCCCTCGGGTTGGTGCGCCAAACACCTCCGGGGGCCGCCCCATGCGCCGCCTCAGCCGAGCGCACGGAACGTGATGACGCGATTACGTTACCGCAGGAGGTGACCTCCGCATCACGCTCTGTCTACGGCAGGCGGCCCGGTCACTCGTACCGGTACTTCAGCGAATCCGCCTCCACCTGCTCGATGTCGGCGATCGTCAGCTCCGGCATCCGCAACTGGGCCAACGTGACCTCGGCCGAGGCCGGCTGGGCGTCCACCGGCAGCCACTGCTCCGGCCTCCAGGCCCCGCTGCGCAGAAACGACTTGGGGCAGTGCGGGTAGACCTCCTCGATCCCCACCACCAGCGCACTGGCCGGCGGCTTGCCCACGGCAGTCAGCTGGGACAGCAGCTCCGGACGGGTGGAGACGCAGGCCCGCCCGTTCACCCTGAGCGTCGTGGTGCGCCCCGGAATGACGAACAGCAGCCCGGCCCGCCCGGTGGCGATGACGTTCTGCCAGGAATCCAGACGCTTGTTGCCGGTCGCGTCGGGTATCACCACCGTCCGTGAATCCAGCACGGCGACGAACCCGGCGGGGCCGCCGCGCGGGGAGACGTCGCAGTTGCCGTCGGCGTCCGTGCTGGCGATCATGACCAGCGACGAGCAGCCGATCAACCGCGTGGTTTGCTCGGTGAGTTCGGTCATCTGCTTGCGCACGGCCGCAGGTCCGGGGCGCTCGTACGCCTCCCACAGAGCCTCCGGGTCGGACAAGGCGTCGAGGCGGAGCGATTCGAAGGCGCTACCGGCAGGAAATGGCGTCATGGCACCGACCCTAAGCGCCCCCGGTCCGGGGGCAACCGACCTCGGGTCAGTCCCTCACCCGGCATCCCGCGCGCAGCCAGGCCATCTCGTGCAGCAGCGCGGCATCCACGAACGGATCCTGCGCCGTCGGCAGCGACCGCCAGTCCAACGGCCACGTGCCGCCGCCCAGCGCGGGCACCCCGACGAACGCGTCCCCCCGCGCACTCCTGCTCATCGCCTCCACCCCGGGAGGCCACCGGTGCTCGGCGGCGGTCCCGGGTGCGAGCAGGAAGTACATGCTGCGCTCGCCGATGCCGGAACGGACGATGGGACCGGCCTGGAAGTCGGTGAACTGCATGACCTCGTAGGCGATTTCCTCGCCGAGCAGCCCGATGGCGCGGACGGCGTCGAAGTGGATCCCGACATGGCGGAGGGCGTGGCCGGAGGCGGGAATCCAGGAGGGATGGAAGGGGACCGGATCCGGTGAATTCTTCAGTTCCATGCGCTCAGCGTTGCGGCAGACACGTACGGTGACCAGGGTCACAAGCGCTTTGTGAACAGTGGTGTACATGTGAGGTGAGCCCGTGCACTCCAGTGATCCGCCGGAAAGCACCGCAGAGATGTTCGGTCTGCTGCTGCGGCACTTTCGCGTGCTGGCCGGGCTTTCCCAGGAGCAGCTGGGCAAGCGGATCGGCTACTCCAAGTCCCAGGTCGCGATGGTGGAACGGGGCGCCCGACCGCCGACGGACGTCTTCGTGCAGCGGGCGGACGAGGTGCTGCACGCACAGGGTGCGTTGATCGTCGCCGCACCGAAGCCGCCGAAGCAGACGGAGCGGCGGAACCCGCTGCCGGGCTGGTTCACGCCGTTCGCGGACGAGGAGGAGAAGGCGTGGGCGAGGCACTCGTACGAGAACCAGGTCATTCCTGGGCTGCTCCAGACGGAGGCGTACGCACAGGCGGTCTTTGCGAGCCACTATCCGACCTATGACGACGACGAGATCGAGGCGAAGGTCGCCGCTCGCCTCGAACGGCAGAAGCTGCTGTCCCGCAGGCCACTTCCCGATATCAGCTTCGTGCTGGAGATGATCGTGCTGGCTCGGCCGATCGGCGGTCGCCGCGTGATGAAGGCCCAGCTCCACCACCTCGCCGAGGTGGCGCGGCTCCGCCACGTACGCATCCAGCTGATGGACCCTGACCGGGAGGACCACGCCGCGCTGGACGGCCCGTTCGTCCTGCTGGAGACCGACAAGCGACAGCAGCTCGCCTATATCGAAGGGCAGGGCGGCAGCTTTTTCGTCACCGAACAACCGGAGCTGGGGAACCTGTTCGGTCAGTATGGCGTCACCAGGGCCCAGGCATACACTCCGGAGAGGACGCTGGAGAAGATCGAGAAGATGGCAGAGGAACTATGAGCACCGACCTCCACTGGTTCAAGTCCAGCTACAGCGGCAGCCAGGGCGGCGACTGCGTCGAGGTGGCACTCACCTGGTCCAAATCCACCTACAGCGGCAGCGAGGGCGGCGACTGCATCGAGGTCGCCACCTGCCCCCACACCGTCCACATCCGCGACTCCAAAGACCTCGCCGTCCCCGCCCTCGCCGTCTCCCCCGACACTTGGACGTCCTTCGTGGAGTTCGCCGCCTCGTAGCACCCGGCAGCCAAGCGGATCCCCTCTGCGGCGCGGCTCTCCGCCCTACCCCTGCACCGGGTTTCTGTCCAGCTTGCGTCGTTCCCGGTCGTTGGGGTGGCGGATGACCACTCCGCCCATGCCGCCGGCCCCGATGAGCCGGATCAGCGGAGTCCCCGGGAGCCGGTCGGACGTGGTCTCGTCCGTCAGGCCGCCGAGGCCGGGATCCATGCCGCTGGTGTCCGCGGACCAGCCATCCGGGATGACGATCGTGACGCCGGACGTCTCCCCGTACGCCTCCACCACGACCTCCGTGAGGCGGCACTCGACCCGGGTGAAGTCCATGCGCACGCCACCCACGCCGCCGTGCGCGGTCACGTGTCCGGGAACCTCCCAGCGCCCGGGCCCTCGGGACGCGCCGTACATGCCGCCCTTGAGCAGCAGCGGCGGCAGGCTCTCCGAGGAAGGGGGACTCGGCAGGTCAGCGGTCACGGCGGCCAACTCGGCGTGCGTCTTGGACGTCAGCGCCTGCTCCAGGCGCGCATCCAGCTCGTCGAAATCGATGCGTCCCTCGGCTGCCGCGTCCCGCAGCTGTTCCACCACAGCTTCCCGGTCGTCGTGCGAGGCACGGAGCTTTCCTGATGGGACAGGGCGCGGAGAGGGCTCCGGAGGCTGGGCGGTCATGCCGCAAGAATAGGCAGCCGGGGCGGCGATCGCTCAGAGATATCCGTCCGCCCGAGCAGAAGGGGAGCGGGCGCCGGAGGTGGGGATCTCGCCATCGTTCATGCGGCGGCCGGCGACGGCCGGGGGCTTCGTGAATCTGCGCCACGGCCCCGTTCCGGCGGGCCGCCGCATGTTCAGCGCCTGTGTGAGACGCCCAGCTCGATGAGGTAGCGCTTGCTCACCCGGCCGCCGTACCGCCCGTCGATCAGGCCCGCGACGCACGCCAACAGCCCGCTCCTGGCGGCCTCCGGAAGCGCCCGGTGGCCGGAGTAGGTCCGCAGCACGTCCAGATACTCCGCCGTGGTGTACGTGAGGTCCCGCTCGTAGCGGCGGAAGACCGTGCGGCCGAACCGGCCGCTCCGGGCCACCTCCTCCGCGTGGTCCGTGTTGTCGACATCGTCGGCCGCGGGAGGCCGCATGCCGGGCGGTGTCGCCGGGTCGAAGCGCTCGTAGCAGCGCTGGACCTCGACGAAGAACTCCTCGGTGCCGCCCATCACATGCTGGCTGCGCACCACGGCGAGCGCCCCGCCGGGGCGCAGGGCATCGGCGGCTCTGGGCACGCGCACCGCCGGGTCGATCCAGTGGAACGCGGTCGCCGCGAGGACCACGTCGAACGGCTCCGCCGGCAGCGGCCAGCTCTCGAACTCCGCCGTCACCACCTCCGCCGCCGGGCACCCGGCCAGATTGCGGCGGGCGATCGCGGACATGTGCGGTCCCGCTTCCACGGCCGTGACCCGGCAGCCCAGCCCGGCCAGGGGCACCGTGGCCTGGCCGGTCCCGCAGCCGATCTCCAGTACGCGGCTGCCGGGGCCGGCACCCGCGAGGTCCGTGAGGTCGTCGTACAGCTCCGGCGGATATCCGGGCCTGGCCCGGTCGTACAGTTCCGCGTCCTCGTCGAAGGTGCGCCTCAGCAGCGCCCGCCGGGTCTCCTCGGGACTGTCGTCGCGTCGCGGATGCGCGGTGGTGTCGGGCATGGAAAGCAGGCTAGGCGAAGCTCCGCCCGCGCATGGGCGGGCGGGACGATCAGTCCTCCTGGTCCGGTGTGGCCGACCGCACCAGGGACACGGGCTCCGTCTGCTGGTTGGAGGCGGAGACGCGGGTGGTGTGCCGGGTGAGGCGCAGGCCCATGGCGGTGAGGGCGTCGGTCTCGTAGAGCGCGCACAGGAGCGCGGCCGCGGCCGGGAGCGGCAGCGGGGCGGTGGGGCTGTACCCGAGCTGCTCGGCCGTGTCGGGGTCGTCGAGGGCAGCCTGCCTGGCGTGGGCGAGCACCAGGCGGGGGTCGTCGACGACGAGTTCGTCGATCTGAATGCGCTGGGCGCGGACGCGCAGATCTAGCGGGCGGGGCTGGGCGGACCTCGGGGCCGCGACGACGGACCGGAGTCGCGGGTGGGTCAGCGGGGTCACGTCGGCCAAGTGGTCCAGGGGGGTCAGGGGAGTCACGTCGGACAGGTGGTTCATACGGTGGGCTCCAGAGAACGGGCCGCCGGAACGACGGTGCGCGGAACGGCAGTACACGTAACGGCTGGGGCGGTGGCTGAGGCGACGGGGGCAGGGGGCAAGATCGGCCCGGTCTCTCCGAGTTGGCGTGCGATCGAGTCGGACATGCTTACCTTGGGAGCGGTGTGCGGGTGTCGCAAGGTGCGCTGTGTGCACTGTGCGCAGGCTGCGCGGAATGTCGGACAGATCGAGCCGGAGCGGGGAGGGGAAGCCGTGGCGCGCGAGCGGTCGGGCCGTACGGCACGTCACCTGGTCCTGGTGGCCCGCCTGCGGCGTCTGCGGGAGGGCGCCGGCCTGTCCGTCCCGCAGGCCGCCACGCAGTTGGGATGGCATCCCTCGACGCTGCGACGGCTGGAACAGGCGCAGACCTCCCTCGACGTGGGCCAGGTGTCCGCCCTGCTCGGCCTCTACGGGGCGGGCGCGGCCGAGACCGACGACATCATGGGACGGCTGAACGCCGCCAACATGCCCGGCTGGTGGCATCCGTGGCGGGACGCGATGGCCCCCTGGCTGATGGACCTGATGAGCGTGGAGTCCGCGGCCAGCGTCGTCCGCACCTGGCATCCGGCGCTGGTCCCGCTGCTGCTGCGGACCCCGGCGTACGCGATGGCCGTGGACGAGATCATGTTTCCGGAGAGGGACCCGGCCGCGCGGCAGCGGCGGGCGGACTTCCTGGTCGAGCGTCAGAAGCGGCTCCAGGAACAGCAGACCCGGCTCTGGGCGGTACTCCCCGTCACCGCGCTGCGCTGCCGCGTGGGCGGCGACGAGGTGATGCGCGAGCAGCTCAGGACGCTCCAACAGACCGCGGAGCGCGGTGATGTGACCATGCAGCTGCACCCCGAGTACGCCCCGCCGCACCCGCTCACCGGTGTCCCGGCGCTCTCCCTGTACCGGGTGGAGATCCGGGAGATCGCGGACCATGTGGTGCGGGAGGGCGGGCTGCCCGGCACGGCGGAGGTGTGGGACAGCCCGCATCCCGTGCAGACGTATCAGGGAATGCTGGACGTGTCGTGCGTGATGGCGATACGGCCGGCCCGAACCAGAGAGGTACTACAGGATGAGTACGACCGGAAATGGGCCTGAACTGCCCGCGCAGATCGACACGAGCGTCGCGCACTCCGCACGCGTCTGGAACTACTGGCTCGGCGGCAAGGACAACTTCCCGGCGGACCGGGCGGCGGGCGACGCCTACCGGGAGAAGTACCCGCTGATCGAGACGTTCGCGAAGGAGTCCCGGGACTTCCTGCGCCGAACCGTCACCTACCTCGCCCGGGACGCCGGGATCCGGCAGTTCCTCGACGTCGGTGCGGGGCTGCCGACCGCGAACAACACGCACGAGGTCGCCCAGCGCATAGCCCCGGAGTCCCGGATCGTCTACGTCGACCACGACCCCCTGGTGCTCCTGCACGTCCACGCGCTGCTGACCAGCGCACCCGAGGGTGCGACCGCCTACGTCGAGGCGGACATGCGCGACACCGAGGCCGTGCTCGCCGGGGCGGCGGAAACCCTGGACCTGACGCAGCCGGTCGCCCTCGTCATCAGCGACGTCCTGGGCCACATCGTCGACTGGGACGACGCGCTGTCCCTGGTACGCCGGCTGACGGACCGCCTCCCCTCCGGCAGCTACCTCTCGCTCAGCCACTCCACCGCCTCCGACGAAGCCCACCGGGCCGTCCAGGACGAATACAACGCGAGCGGCGCGATCCCGTACATCTTCCGGGAGCCGGAGACCACGATCGCGTTCTTCGACAAGCTGGAGATGGTGGAGCCGGGGATGGTGTCCTGGCCGAACTGGCGGCCCGACGCGAACACCGGCACGACCACGGCCCGGGCCGGGTGGGGCGCGGTCGCCCGCATCCCCTAGGGGGTGTCCGGCGGATCAGGGCCGGACAGGCCGCGGCGTCTGGTGCGGTGCATCGCAAGGCGCTGGAACGTCCTCATCGCGGAGCGATTCGGACGTTTCGGCAACGCCGCGAGGTGCCGTGCCAGGCGTCGCGGCCCCGGGCAAGATTCGCCGGACATCCCCTAGCCCTCATCCGGACCATGTCCACAACTGCCGTGCCGCGTGCGGGATCTCCTCGTGCGCGGCACGCACGGCCCGCAGAGGCTCGCCGATGAGCACCACAGGCACGACCGGTCGCGAGGCCGCCTGCCCGGGCGGCCCCCGGCACGGGCAGGAGACGGCGGACCGGCTGCTGCGGGCGGCGACCCGGTCCGGGGCGCATCTGATCGCCGAGGCCGCGTTGCTGGTCCAGGGGTGGGCGGTGCTGGCCGACCCGATCGCCGGAGCCGTCTACAGCACCCCCGCCGCCGCGGCCGCCGACGGCGTACACGCGGCGGCCGCCCCGCAGGAGCACCCGTACTGCGTCCAGCGCCCGGCGGCCGGAGCCGTTCTCGTGCTGGCTCCGGGGCCCGCCGTCCCCTCGGAGCGCGCCTCCCACGTGGCCACGACCACCGCGGCCCTCCTGGAGGTGCGCGGGCAGCGCGCGGCGGAGCTGCGGGGCGAGCAGATGCGGCTGCACACCACCCTCGTCCGGCTGTTGCTGGCCGGCCACACCACCGCCGTCGCCGACACCCTGGGCGGAAGCGGGCTCTCGCATGTCACGGTCTACCGGCTCACCGGCGCCGACATCCCCACCGCCC
Source organism: Streptomyces sp. NPDC058576 (assembly GCF_042718715.1). NCBI lineage: Bacteria > Bacillati > Actinomycetota > Actinomycetes > Kitasatosporales > Streptomycetaceae > Streptomyces > Streptomyces sp. NPDC058576. The sequence goes on from NZ_JBHXPF010000009.1 coordinate 128,256, forward strand.
ACCAGGTGCTCTGGCGGGCGGTCCGCCCCTCACTCGCCCCGCACGCCGACGCCTGCACCCTGCTGGGCCGGCTGGACGGCGAACTCGTCGTCGCCGAGCTCCACCACGGCGGCGACGACGGGCGGATCCTGCGGCTGGTCTCCCGGGTGAGCGAGCGGCACCACCTGCTCGCGGGCATGGCCGGACCGCTGCCCCTGGCCGAGATGTCCACCGCCCACAGCGACGCCGCCGCCGCCCGGCACAGCGCCACCCCCACCCGCCGTATCGTCCCCGCCGACGCCGTCGGCACCTCCCGGCTCGCGCCCCTCCTACCCCCCGGCCCGTACGCCCGGTGGGCGGGATCCGTGCTGCGCCCGCTGACCCCGGCCCACCAGCGCCTGCTGCTCGTCTGGCTCCGCACCGGCAGCAAGCCCCGCGCCGCCACCGCGCTCGGCCTGTCCGCCGGCACGGTCCGGGCCCGGATACGCGACCTCTCCCGGCTGCTCGGCGCGGACCTGGAGGACGCCACCGTACGGGCGCATCTGCTGCTCGCCCTCCGCGCGCCCACCCCCGCCGACGCCGACGACGACACCGATGCCAACGGCGGCGAAGGCGCAGGCGATGAGGTCCGGGGCGGAGGCGGCCCGGACCGCCTGGAGACTCCGCCGTCCGGTCTCCTGGACACCGAGGCGGTCCGGGCCTGGGCCTGGGGCCTGCTCGGCGGTCTGGAGCCGCACCTGCGGATCGCCCTGGCCTGCTGGCTGCGCCAGCACGCCCGGACCGCCCCCGCCGCTGCCGAGCTGCACGTCCACCGCACCACCCTGGCCACCTGGCTCACCCAGTGCGCCGAACACCTCGCGCGAAACCTCGCCGACGCCACCGTGCGGGCCGAGATCCACCTTGCGCTGAGGGCCACCCGGACCGGTCCCGACGACCCGGCGGCCCTGCCCCGGCGCGGCGGCCGCACCTACCGCCGTCCGTGACCGGCGCGGAAGGGAGTGGCAGGCTTCAGGACGGCGCCTGGCCCGTCTCGAAGCGGCTGACGCGGTCGCCGGTGATCGTGAAGAGCCAGCGGGTCCGCATCGTGCCCCAGGTGTCGTTCGTGTAGTCGACGACGAGGACCCGGCCGTCGTCGGAGGCGTCCACGACCTGCATACGGCCATTGGCCTTCGGGGAGAAGATCTCCTTCTCCGTCCAGGCCGCCAGGTCCCGTTCGCTGCCGTCGTCGGACATCGTCGCGTCCTCGGTGAGAACGTCGGCGAAGAAGGCGTCCTTGTCGCCCGCGTTCACCGTGGCGATGAACTTCTCCACCACCGGGTCGCTGATCGATGCGGTCATCGTGGTCCTCCTCGGTACGGGTAGCCCGGGGCGGGGCCCCGGAGATCCGTACCGAGTCTCTGCCGGTCGGACCGCCGCCGCATGTCGAGGCGGCGGGCCGGGAGGCGCAGGGCCGGGCCCCGGTGGGACCCGGCCCCCAGGGCGCGCCCCAGCCGGCGACGACCTCGCCGAAGCCCGTGTTCCCGTCACCCGACACGGCCTGTCGGCACGCTCGGAGCGCGGGCCCGGCCCGGGTGCCCGGAAAGGTCATTGACGCGACCGTGCGGGTCACGAAGGATCACCGCGTGACGAGCATCGAACAGCCTTCGCCCGCCCCCGACCAGACCCGCCCCATCGCCCTGATCACCGGCGTCGGCCGCAGCATCGGCATCGGCGCGGGCATCGCGCGCCGGCTGGCGGCCTCCGGCTGGGACGTGGCCTTCACCTACTGGACGCCGTACGACCGCCGCATGGACTGGGGCGCCGAACCGGGGGCCGCCGCGTCCATCGCGGCGGAGCTGGCGGAGGCCGGGGCCGGCACGGCGGCGATCGAGGCGGACCTCTCCGACCCCGACGCGCCGACGCGCATCTTCGACGAGGCCGAGCAGCGCCTCGGCGGCCCGGTGACCGCGCTCGTCCTCTCGCACGCGGAGTCGGTGGACTCGGGGCTGCTGGACACCACCGTGGAGGCGTTCGACCGGCACTTCGCGGTGAACTCCCGGGCCAGTTGGCTGCTGATCCGCGAGTACGGGCTGCGCTTTGGCAGCGCACCCGGCACCGCCACGGGCCGGATCGTCGCGCTCACCAGCGACCACACCGTGGGCAACCTTCCCTACGGCGCGAGCAAGGGGGCCCTGGACCGCATCACCCTGGCCGCCGCGCACGAGCTGGCCCACCTCGGAGTGACGGCGAACGTCGTCAACCCGGGCCCCGTGGACACCGGCTGGATGACCGACGACCTGCGCGAGGCCGTGACCCGGGGCACCCCGCTCGGCCGGATCGGCACCCCGCGCGACACCGCCCACCTGGTGGACTTCCTGTGCTCCCCCGAAGGCCAGTGGGTCAACGGCCAGTTGCTGAAGAGCAACGGCGGAGCGGCCGCCTAGCCCGTACGCGAGAACCGCCCGCCGGGGCCCGGACCAGCACGCCACGTCAGCACGTCGCATCACCCCGCCCGGCCATGACGGAACGTCTAATCTGGCGTGGTCCATGTAGTGCACAGGGGGTCGTATGCACAACGAAGACAGGGCCGGCAGAGCGGACGACGGGACCCCCGGGGGTCCCGGGGGCCGCTGGGCGGACGACGCCCCCCGGACCGTGATCGACGGCCGCTACGAGCTGCTGGAACCGATCGGCAGCGGCGGGATGGGCGAGGTCTGGAAGGCCCACGACCTGCGGCTGCGCCGGTTCGTCGCCGTGAAGGGCCTGCTCGACCGGAACGCCATGACCGCGGGCACACAGTCGGCGGCGATGCAGCGCGCACGGCGCGAGGCGGAGGCCATCGCCAAGATCGAGCACCAGAACGTGGGGACGGTCCACGACCAGGTCGAGACCGACAACCAGGTCTGGATCGTGATGAAGCTGCTCGACGCGCGTTCCGTCGGCGACCTGTTGAGCCGCGAGGGGGTCCTCGCCGTGCCGAGGGCCGCCACCATCGGCCTCCAGGTCCTCCAGGGCCTGCGGGCGGTCCACGCGGCCTCGGTCGTCCACCGCGACGTGAAGCCCGGCAACGTCCTCGTCCGGGACGACGGCCTCGCGATCCTGGTGGACTTCGGCATCGCCACCTTCGAGGGCGCGGACCGGGTGACCCGGACCGGAAGCGTCATCGGCACCCCCTCCTACCTGGCGCCCGAACTCTTCGCCCCCGCATCCCCGGGCCCCGCACCGGCCTCCGACCTGTGGGCGCTGGGGGTCACGCTGTACGAGATGGTCGAGGGCCGCGTGCCGTTCGCCGGGCACGAGGTCTGGGAGGTCCAGGAGAACATCCGGCACTCCCCCGACCCCGTCCTCCGGTACGCCGGGCCTCTCGCCCCGGTCGTCCAGGGGCTGTTGATCACCGACCCCCGGGAGCGCCTGGACGCGGCGACGGCGGAGGCGATGCTCCGCGAGGTGCTCGCGGATCCCGCCGCGCCGAACGGCGGCGGGGCCGCGTCGGCGACGCACCCGCCGACGGCCGTGCCGACGCAGGACCCCTCGACACCCTTTCTGGGCGCGGCCGTTCCACCCCCGGCGCCTGCCGTTCCCACGACCGCCCCGCCGCCGCCTTCCGGCCCCCGCAGCCGCTACGGGGGCTGGAAGGCGGCGGCGGCCGTGCTGTGCGTGGCGCTGGCCGCCGGCGCGGGCTGGCTGGTCTCGCAGGGCGGCGGCGAGGGCGGCGGGACGGGCGACCGGGCGGGCTCGGCGCGCGGCCAGGGCGAGGGCCCGGCCGGCAGCGGCTCGCAGGAGCGGTGGAAGGACACGCACCCCACACTGGAGATCGGCGTCAAGGACGACCAGCCCGGGCTGAGCAAGTTCGACAGGAAGACGCGTACGTACCGGGGTTACGACATCGACCTGGCCTACGCGATCGCCGAGAGCATGGGTTACGGCAAGGGCGAGGTCGCCTTCAGCACGGTCGCCACCGACTACCGGAGCACCGCGCTGAAGACCAAGCAGGTGGACCTGGTCATCGCGTCGTACAGCATCACCGACGACCGCAAGACCGCCTCGCCCGGCGGCTACAGCGTCGACTTCGCGGGCCCCTACTACGAGGCGAGCCGGGGCTTCCTGGTCCGCGAGAAGTCGGCCAGGTACACCATCGACGACTCCAGCGATCTGCGGGACCTGGGCGTCGAGGTGTGCACGGCGCGGGAGTCAACGTACGAGAAGGCGCTGCCGGAGCAGGGTTTCACCATGGCGAAGTCGCAGCCCAACACCTACCAGGACTGCCTGGACAAACTGCTGGACCCGGAGTCCGACGTGTACGCGGTGGCCTCGGACGACATCATTCTCGCCGGGTACGTCGAGGCCAACCCGGGCAAGGTGCGGCGGCTGGAGAACATCCAGGGGGCGGAGGGCTACGGCGTGGCGATGCGGCCGGGGACCCCGATCCTCAAGGGCGAGGTGTGCTCGGCGCTCCGGACGATCCTGGACGGCCGGATCTGGGAGGACATGTACACGGAGAACCTGTCGGGCCTGGTGGGCGACAAGAACCCGCCGGGCCGCCCGGACCTGACGGAGTGCGAGGGGCACTGAGGCCCGGCTCACGGCTCCCGTCCCCCCGTCACGGCTCCCGGCCCGGCTCACGGCTCCGGGAACCGCTGCTCCCCGCACCGGATGCAGAAGACCGCGCGGGGTTCTGCGAGAGCCGCCCGCACTCCGGGCAGACCCGGGGAGCAGCGTTCACGGCGCCCAGGCTGCGCCGCTGCCGTAGGCTGTCCGGCTCACGCGAGGGAGGCCCGGGGATGGACCGGACACCGGACGACACGCTGTACCCACCGATCGAGCCGTACGAGACCGGCATGCTGGACGTCGGGGACGGCAACCTCGTGTCCTGGGAGGTGTGCGGCAACCCGGACGGCAAGCCGGCCCTGGTGGTGCACGGCGGCCCCGGCTCGGGCCGCAATCCCCGCTCCCGCCGGTACTTCGACCCGGACCGCTACCGGGTGGTCCTCTTCGACCAGCGGGGCTGCGGCCGCTCCACGCCGCACGCGAGCGACCCGGCGACGGACATGCGGCACAACACCACGGACCACCTGATCGCCGACATGGAACGCCTGCGGGAGCACCTGAACATCGACACGTGGCTGCTGTACGGCGGCTCGTGGGGCTCGACGCTGATCCTGGCCTACGCCGAGGAGCACCCGGAGCGGGTCACGGAGGCGGTGATCGCCGCGGTGACGACGACCCGCCGCAGCGAGATCGACTGGCTCTACCGGGGCGCGGGACAGCTCTTCCCCGAGGCCTGGGACGCCTTCCGCGCGGGCGTCCCCGAGACGAGCGACCCGGCCGGACTGGTCGCGGCGTACGCCCGCCGCATGGAGAGCGAGGACGCCGCCGTACGGGAGAGGGCGACGGCCGACTGGTGCGCCTGGGAGGACGCGGTCCTCTCGATGGAGACGATCCCGGGCCCGGCCCCGTACAGCGGCCGACCGGACCGTGACCAGCAGGCGCTCGTGCGGATCTGCTCCCACTACTTCGCCCACGGGGCCTGGCTGGAGGAAGGCCGGCTCCTCGCCCGCGCCCACCGCCTGACCGGCATCCCGGCCGCCCTGATCCACGGCCGCTTCGACCTCGCCGGCCCCCTGGTCACCGCCTGGGAACTGAACCGCGCCTGGCCGGACGCCGAGCTGACGATCATCGACAACGCGGGCCACATGGGCGGCGCGGAGACCCGTCGGGCGGTGCTGCGGGCGCTGGACGGGTTCGCCGGGAGGGGCTGACGGACGCCTCCGCGCACGCCCGGCCCGAAGGACCCATGGGGGGAGCGCCGGGACGGCCCCGGGACGACATACGACATGACAGGGCCCCGCTGGAGGGGGAACTCCGCGGGGCCCGGTGTCGTCGCACGGTGACGGCGTCAGTCGGTCAAGGCGTCCTTGGTCTTCTCCTTGGCCTGGCGGGCATCGCCCTTGGCCTGCTCCGCCCTGCCTTCGGCCGTCAGACGCTCGTTGCCGACGGTGCGCCCGGCGACTTGCTTCATCTTGCCCTTGGCCTGCTCGGTCTTGGCCCGGCTCTTCTCGTCGGCGGCCATGTCACTCACCTCTCGCTGAGCTCGGCGTTGCGGTCCCCCACCGCCTGACCCCCGCGGCCCGCTTCAAACATGTCGTCCGGTGCCGGCCCCACGGGCGGCCACCGGGGCCAGAGGCCTGACCTGCGCACAGCAGGGCATACGGCGTAGCGCCGGGGAGACAGACTCCAGCGGAACCGCCGCACGGCGGAGCAGACGTGGGGGGACCAGATGGAGACCACCGTTCCGGAGAGAGGGACCGGCGGGCGAGGGGCGCCCGCTCCCCGGCGCCCCGGCCGTTCCCCCGCCCTCTCCAGCGGAACCGCCCGGGCGGCGGCCCGGGTCGCCGCCTTCGCGGTCTGCCAGGCGGCCCTCGTGGCAGGGGCCGGTCTGCTGATCACCGGGCCGGCCCGTGAGCTGTGGCCGATGACCGCGGAGGACACCGTCGTCGAGGCGCTCGTGGGCGCGCGCACCGCCACGCTCACCACGGCCTCCGCACTCGTCTCCGCCCTGGGGGACACCGGCACGGTGGCAGGCCTCACCCTGCTGGCCTGCCTCGCCCTGGTCCTGGCGCCCCGGCTGCCCCTGTGGCGCGAGACGGTCTTCCTCGCCGCCGCGGTGTCCCTCCAGTCGGCGGTCTTCATGCTGATCACCGCCTCCGTGGACCGGACGCGCCCGGACGTGGAGCGCCTGGACGACTCACCGCCGACCTCCAGCTACACCTCGGGCCACACCGGGGCCGCCACCGCCCTCTACGCCGGGCTTGCGGTCCTGGTCCTGACCCGGGTCCGCGCCCCGTGGCGGGGGCCCCTGGCCGCGCTCCTGCTGCTCGTCCCGCTCCTCGTCGGGGTGGCGCGGCTCTACCGGGGCATGCACCACCCCACCGACGTGGTGGGAGGACTGGCGAACGGCGCGCTGTCCCTGGTCGTCGTGGGCCGGGCCGCGCTCGCCGGGCACTCCTGGGCGGCACGGCCCCCGGCCGACGCGGTGGACATCGCCGTGGCCGCCGCCGAACGCCGGCCCGCCCCCGTGCGGAAGCAGGCCACCGTCATCGTCAATCCGACGGTGACCGACGCCGCGACCCGGGACCGGCTGCGGCTGGTGCTGGCCCAGCACGGTTACCGCGACACCCCGTTCATCGACACCACCGCCCAGGACCCCGGCGGCGGCCAGACGGCCGGGGCCCTGCGCGCGGGGGCCGAGCTGATCGTCGTCTGCGGTGGCGACGGCACGGTCCGCGCGGTCGCGGACGCGCTGGCCGGCACCGGCGTGCCGCTGGTCCTCGTACCGTGCGGCACCGGCAACCTGCTGGCCCGCAACCTCGAACTGCCGCTCGGCCCCGCCGACGCGCTGGCGGCCGGCCTGACCGGCGAGCCGCGCGCCCTGGACCTCGGCCGGATCGAGGGCGACGGGTTCCCCGCCGTCCACTTCACGGCGATGGCCGGGGCCGGGCTGGACGCGGCCATGCTGGAGGAGACCTCCGACCGCGCCAAGTCGGCCCTGGGCTGGCCCGCGTACGTGCTGGCCGGGGCCAAGGGGCTGCGCGCTCCCCGGATGCGGCTGACCGTCAGCCTGGACGGCGGCCCGGAGCTGCACCGCACCGCCCGCATGGTCCTCCTCGCCAACATCGGCACGGTCCAGGCGGGCGCGGCGCCCGTGCCCGCCGCCAGGCCGGACGACGGACTGCTGGACCTGGCGGTCTTCGACCCCCGGGGCGCGGGCGGCTGGCTGCGCGCGGCCGGGGTACTCCTGCGCGGAAACGGAAGGGGCAGCGGAAGCGGAAGCCCCCGCACCGCGACGGACTCCGTCCGGGGCCCCGTCGAGTTCCACACCTTCCGCCGCGCCGAGCTGTCCTTCACCCGGCCGCAGCCGCGCGAGGTCGACGGGGATCCGGTGGGGCCCGGCCTCCGTCTCACCGCCGAGGCCCGGCCCGGCGCCCTGACCGTCCTGCTGCCCGCCCGGGAGCGGTGATGGGAACGGCGACCCGGGTCCCGGTGACCCGCGACATGAGCGGCGACGAACTCTCCGGCGACGAGGCGCTCGTGGCCCTGCGCCGATACGGCCGCTGGCCGTTGCTGCGGGACGCCTTCGCGCGTTTCCGCTACGCCGACGGCTTCAGCCACGCCCGCGCGCTGGCCCTCCAGACGATCCTGGCGGTCGTTCCGCTGGTGATCGCCTTCGTCGGTCTTTCGGCCGAACTGAACACCGAGAGCGTGGGCAGGCTCGCCGAGCTCACGATCCGCGGCGTCAGCGAGGGACCCAGCGCCGGAGTGGTCGACGACGCCCTCAGCCGCCACCAGCGGGGCGACGGCGACGGAGCGGAGGTCGCCCTCTGGCTGGGGCTCGCCTTCTCGCTGGCCAACGTCACCACCGCGATGTGCCAGATCGAGCGGGGGGCCAACCGGATCTACGGAGTGGAGCGGGACCGGGTGTTCCACCGCAAGTACCTGCGCGGTCTGGTCATGGCCGTGAGCGCCGGCATCCCGCTCGGCATCGGCTCGATCATGATGGTGGCCGGCGCAGACCTCGTCGCGGCGGCCGCCTCCGTGTACGGGCTGGGCGACACGGCCCGGGAGACGTTGACCGTGCTGCGCTGGCCGCTCGGTTTCCTGCTGGCGCTGATCTCGGCGAGCGCGATCTTCCGCCGCTCCCCGCGCCGGGCGCAGCCCGGCTACACCTGGCTGGCCTTCGGGGCCGCCGTCTACCTCGTCCTGTGGACGGTGCTGACGTGGCTCCTGAGCCTCTACCTCGGCATCAGCGGCTCGTTCGACACCGTCTACGGGCCCCTCAGCGCGTTCATGTCGCTGCTCCTGTGGGCCTATCTCACCTCCATAGCCCTCTTCGTCGGGCTGTCCTTCGCCGCCCAACTGGAGGCCGTCCGGGCCCGCAGGCCCGGACCGGTCACCGCCGACCCGGGAGCATGACGTGCCATCACCCCTCTCCGAACCGCCCGCCCCGCAGCCGCACGGCGCGGGGCCCCGGACCGAGCAGGACCGGACCCGTCGCGCGGACCGCCGCCTCGGCGTACGGCTGGTGGCGGCGGTCGGGGCCGGTGCGGCCGCGGCGGTGCCGTTCGCGCTGCTCGTGATCCTCGTCGAGGGAGCGTGGCCGCCTCTCCGGCGCCTGGACGCCGGTGCGGCCCGCCGGCTGCACGAGGTGGCCGTGGAGCACCCGGGGTGGACGACCACGCTGCGCGTCCTGTCGGACTGGGTCTGGGACCCCGCGACGCTGCGTACGGCCGTCGCCCTGCTCACCGGGTGGCTGCTGTACCGGCGGGCGTGGCGGCTCGCCGCGTGGGCCGCGACCACCGCGATCGGCGGCGCGCTGATCGGGGTGCTCGCCAAGGTCGTCGTGGAGCGGGCAAGGCCCTCGCTCCAGGACCCGGTGGCCCGCGCGCCCGGCTACTCGTTCCCCTCCGGCCACGCCATGACGGCCGCCACGTCGTGCGCCGTCCTCCTCCTGGTGCTGCTGCCTCTGGTGCCGCGCAGGTGGCGCGGGCTGTGCTGGGCGGCTGCGGGGATCTCCGTCCTGGGCGTCGGGTTCACCAGGATCGCGCTCGGCGTCCACTGGTTCAGCGACGTGATCGGCGGGTGGCTGCTGGGCGGCGCGGTCGTCGTCCTGACCGGCTGGGCCTTCGAGGCCTGGCGGAGCGATGCGGGCCGCCGCCACGCGGACGTGTCGGAAGGCCTCGAACCCGAGCTGGCCCACGAGCACCCGGAGCCGGAGACGTACGGCACGCGGCGTGCGGCGCGGGATCAGTAGCCCTGGCCGACCAGGAAGGAGTCGAATTCCAGCGTCAGTGACCGGGCCTCGGAGAGGTGCGCCTCGCTGTCCCCGTCGACCAGCACGAACGCGCAGACGCCCTGTTCCGTCCGGACGACCCACATGAAGCGGTCGCCTTCCCGCAGCAGCGCCAGCTCCAGGTCGCGCCCGGTGACGGCGTCGGAGACCAGTTCCCGGCTCTCGCGCTGCCAGGGCATGCCCGCGATCCACAGGCCCCGGGAATGGACGACCTCCTCGCACACCGTGCACAGGGCCTCGACGTCGTCCGGCCCCCCGCGCTCCGGACCCGTGTCACCGGCGGCCGCTCCCGCCCCGGCGACCCGCGCCATCGACCGGAAGTACGGCCACCCGTCCTCGTCGCCACGCCCTGCGACGGCGAAGAACCCCGCCTCGGCGGAGAACGCCGCGGCAGCCCGTACGGGCGATCTCTCCTCGCCCAGCGCCAGATGCGTACGGAGAACTTCGCCCCACTGTTCGGTCACCGGAGACATCGGTGCGTCCTTTCGTCGGCTTTCCGCCGGACCGTCGTGACGGCCTCGGCGCTGGTCGGCCCCCGGGCAGAGAATCTCAGCTCCCGGCGACCCAGCAACTCCTGCCCGGGTATCGCCTTGTCAGACCGCTTTCCGCCCGAGCGCGGAAGGGCCTGGGTCGGCACCGCCCCGGGCGCCCCGTGGCGGGCGCGTGATTCGAACGCCGTCGACAGGGCACACGGCGCAGACACCACCCGCGAACAACAGCACGTGAAGAGGAGTTGCCATGCTCGTCGTAGGAATCGTCGCAGTCTGTGTCGTTCTCGCCGTACTCGCCTTCTTCGTCCCGCGGCTCTCCCGCCACCCGGAGCGCGGTACGCAGCGCACGCTCGGCCTGGGCTCCCGCGCGGGCGGCAAGGCGCCCGGCGTCCTGGGCCGCATCTTCAGCAAGCCGTTCCGCAGCAGCTCCAAGGCTGTCGGCAAGAGCGGCTCGGCCGGTCGCCGCACCCGCGGCCGCATGCCGTTCTGACCGTGGCGCGCAGGCGCACGGCCACGGTGGAAGGGCCTCCCGCGACAGTGCCGGGAGGCCCTTTCTTCTTGCCTGACGCTCCCCGCTCTACCAGGCGAAGGCCTCCGGCGAAGGACCCGGACCCGGGAAGATCTCGTCCAGGCCCGTGAGCACGGCCTCCGGGAGGTCCAGCTCAAGTGCCCTCAGCGCGCTGTCCAGCTGCTCGGCGGTGCGCGGGCCGACGATCGGGCCCGTGACGCCGGGGCGGGTCAGCAGCCAGGCCAGGGCCGCCTCGCCGGGCTCCAGGCCGTGCTTGTCGAGCAGGTCCTCGTACGCCTGGAGCTGAGCGCGGGTGGCGGGGTCCGCCAGCGCGTCGGCCGCGCGCCCCGCGGCGCGGCGGCCGCCCTCGGTCGTCTTCTTGATCACGCCGCCCAGCAGGCCGCCGTGCAGCGGCGACCAGGGGATGACCCCGAGGCCGTACTCCTGCGCGGCCGGGATGACCTCCATCTCGGCGCGGCGCTCGACGAGGTTGTAGATGCACTGCTCGCTGACCAGGCCGAGCGAACCGCGCCGGGCGGCCTGCTCGTTGGCCTGGGCGATCTTGTAGCCGGAGAAGTTCGAGGAACCGGCGTAGAGGATCTTGCCCTGCTGGACCAGGACGTCGATCGCCTGCCAGATCTCGTCGAAGGGCGTGTTCCGGTCGACGTGGTGGAACTGGTACAGATCGATGTGGTCGGTCTGGAGGCGCTTGAGCGAGGCGTCGACCGCCCGCCGGATGTTCACGGCGGAGAGCTTGTCGTGGTTCGGCCAGGCCTCGCCGTCGGCGGCCATGTTCCCGTACATCTTGGTGGCCAGGACCACCTTGTCGCGCCGGCCGCCGCCCTGGGCGAACCAGGTGCCGAGGATCTCCTCGGTGCGCCCCTTGTTCTCACCCCAGCCGTAGACGTTGGCCGTGTCGAAGAAGTTCAGGCCCGCGCCGAGCGCGGAGTCCATGATCGCGTGACTGTCCGACTCGTTGGTCTGCGGGCCGAAGTTCATCGTCCCGAGGACGAGCCGGCTGACCTTGAGTCCTGTACGTCCGAGCTGTGTGTACTTCATGGACCCCAAGCCAACTCCTTCGAGTCCACTCCAGGCAAGCACGCACCCCGTACGCGCCGGGCTTCCGGGAGGCGCGACGCCACCCGGCGGCCCGCCGGTCTCAGGCGCCGAGGGCGGCCCCCACGGCGACGACGACGAATATCAGCACGAGCACGGCCGCCATGATGCGGTTTCTGGTCTTCGGGTCCACCCGTCGAGCGTAACCGCACGAGTCACCGGCCCGGCGGCCAGGCCGCCCGGACGGTCATCACGGCCCCGCTCACCCGCCCAGCGGCCAGGCCCGGACCACTTCGTAGCGCGGCCGCTCCCCCGGCACCCCGGACACCGGCAGGCAGCTCCGTACGAGAGTCAGCTCCCCGGCCTCCCAGCGCTCCCCCTCGAACCCCGCGAGCGCCGCCGCGAAGGGCCTCAGATCGGCCTCCCCCCGGCTCCGGGCCAGCGTGAGGTGCGGGGTGTGGCGGCGGTGCTCCTCCATCGGCAGCCCGGCCCTGCGCGCGGCGGCGTCGGCGCGCGCGGCGAGCAGCCGCAGCGTGTCGAGCCCGCCCGCCGCCCCGGCCCACAGCGCCCGCCCGCCGAAATGCCCCGCGCCGTGCACCCGGAGGGGAAAGGGCCCGGTGCGGTGCGCGGCCCGCTCCAGGCGTGTCTCCAGCTCCGGCCGTACGTCCTCGGGCACCTCCCCGTAGAACGCCAGCGTGAAGTGCCAGACCTCGGGGCCCGTCCAGCGCAGGTCCCGCGCGCCCGGCAGGGTGCGGAGCGGTGCGAGAGCCGTACGGAGTCCGGCGACGGCTCCGGCGGGCGGCAGGACGGCGGCGAAGAGGCGCTGTGCGGGCGGACGACCGGGATCGCGGCTGCTCATGCGCGCGAGTGTGGCAGGTCCGGGCGTGTCGGTGAGGCCGGGCCTCGCGACCGACGCCTTCCCCCGCGACTGACCCCGTACCCCGGCAAGCGCGCGAAAGGCGCCCTCCCCCGCTCCGGGGAAGGGCGCCTTTCCCATGGCTCACGCCGCCGTCGCCAGCTGCTCGCGCGGGACGAAGCGGACGTGCGGGCGGCCCGGGCGGAGGTCGACCTTCAGGCGGAGGCCGCCGACGCGGGCGAGGGCGAAGCCGACCGCCAGGGCGGCGACCACCGAGATCGCGCCACCGGCCGCGAAGCCGACGCGGGCGCCGTACGTGTCGCTGATCCAGCCGACGATCGGGGCGCCCACCGGCGTACCCCCGGCGAAGACCATCATGTACAGGCTCATCACCCGGCCCCGCATCTCCGGGTCGGCGGCCATCTGGACGCTCGTGTTCGCGGTGATGTTCGTCGTCAGGCCGAGCATGCCGATCGGGACCAGCAGGATCGAGAAGAGCCAGACCGACGGGGACAGCGAGGCGGCGATCTCCAGCAGCCCGAAGGCCGTGCCGGCCGCCACCAGCATCCGCAGCCGGGTGGAGCGGCGGCGGGCCGAGAGCAGGGCGCCGGCCAGCGAACCGGCCGCCATCAGGATGTTGAAGAAGGAGTACATGCCCGCGCCGCCGTCGAAGATCTCGTCGGCGAAGGCGGTCAGCCAGATCGGGAAGTTGAAGCCGAACGTGCCGACGAAGCCGACCAGGACGATCGGCCAGACCAGCTCGGGGCGGCCGCGAACGTAGCGCAGGCCCTCGCGGAGCTGGCCCTTGGCGCGGGGCACGGTCACCGAGGCGTGCAGCTCGTTCGTCCGCATCATCAGCAGGCCGACGAGCGGGGCGAGGAAGGACAGACCGTTGAGCAGGAACGCCCAGCCGCTGCCGACCGTGGTGATCAGGACGCCCGCAACCGCGGGGCCGATGAGCCGGGCGGACTGGAAGTTCGCCGAGTTCAGGCTGACCGCGTTGCGCAGTTGCGCCGGGCCGACCATCTCGGAGACGAACGACTGGCGGGCCGGGTTGTCGACGACGGTCACCATGCCGAGCAGGAACGCGACCAGGTAGACATGCCAGACCTCGACGACCCCGGAGAGGGTCAGGACGGCCAGGGCGATGCCGCACAGGCCGAGCATGGCCTGGCTGACGAGCAGGATCTGCCGCTTCGGGAGGCGGTCGGCTATGACGCCGCCGTAGAGGCCGAAAAGCAGCATGGGAAGGAACTGGAGGGCCGTGGTGATGCCGACGGCCGTCGCGGAACCCGTCAGGCTCAGCACGAGCCAGTCCTGCGTGATGCGGGACATCCAGGTACCGGTGTTGGAGATCACGGCGCCCGTGGCGAACAGGCGGTAGTTACGGATCTTCAGCGACGAGAAGGTCCCGCCGGTCTTGCTCTCGTGGGTGGAAGTCGGTGCGGGGGCGGAGTCTGCTCCGGATCCCGTACTCAAAAGGGTTCGCCTCCTCGGGCGTCGCGGCGTTCGGTCCGACGAGGACGTGACGACGGGCGCTCCGGCGGCGGACCGGGGCGGACCGGACGTCATGCGTCCGGCCCGGCGGCGGGTCACCGTCGGCGCGCCCGTGGGGTCACAGGTGGGCGAGCTTCTCCAACACGGGCGCGGCGGCCCGAAGCGTCTCCCACTCGTCCTCGTCCAGGCCCTCGGCGAGGTGGGCCAGCCAGGCGTTCCGCTTGGTGCGGCTCTCCGCGAGCATGGCCTCGGCCTGCTCGGTCTGGCTGACTCTCTTCTGCCGACGGTCATCGGGGTGCGGTTCCAGCCTGACCAGCCCCTTCGCCTCCAGCAACGCGACGATGCGGGTCATCGACGGCGGCTGCACGTGCTCCTTGCGGGCCAGCTCACCGGGGGTGGCCGAGCCGCAGCGGGCGAGGGTGCCGAGCACCGACATCTCGGTGGGGCTCAGCGACTCGTCGACCCGCTGGTGCTTCAGTCGACGGCCCAGCAGCATCACGGCGGAGCGGAGGGAGCTCACGGCGGCGGCACTGTCGCCGTCGTGGATCAGGTCAGGCATGTTTGTTAGCGTAACTCATTACCCAACCTAAATACCACCCGATGGTACACGCGCGGAAAACTGATCACCCGAACGAGTGAGTTGGCGGCGGAAAGTGACGCACAGAGCGCTCCGGGGCGGCGACCCTGCTGGACATGGGATCGACAGTGCTCAGCCTGCGGATAGACGGTGAGCTGCTCGACCGGCTTCGGCAGCACGCCGCGAAACGCGGAATGAGCGTCCAGGACTATGTGGTCCGGACGCTCATTCGCGACGACTTCGACGAACGTTTCAAGACGGCCGTCGAGGAGACGGAGAAGTTCTACGGCGACGCCGGAGGAAGCGTGACGCCTCCGATCGTCTCCAGAGGGAGCGTGACGCCACCGATCACGTGAGGCCGAGCGCCGGCATCGCGTAGTAGAAGACGAACACCGCCGACACCACGTACATGGCCACCGGCACCTCACGGCCGCGGCCGGCCGCCAGGCGCAGCACGGAGAAGGCGACGAAGCCGATGCCGATGCCGTTGGTGATCGAGTACGTGAACGGCATCATCACCATCGCGAGGAACGCCGGGACCGCGAGCGTGTAGTCGCTCCAGTCGATGTCCCGCACCGAGCCCGCGATGATCAGGAAGCCGACCGCCAGCAGCGCGGGAGTGGCCGCCTGCGACGGGACCATGGTCGCCAGCGGTGTGAGGAACAGCGCCACCGAGAAGAGCAGACCGGTCACCACGCTCGCCAGTCCGGTGCGGGCGCCCTCGCCGACGCCCGCGGTGGACTCCACGAAGCACGTGGTGGCGGAGGAGGAGCTCGCACCGCCCGCGGCGACCGCGACGCCGTCCACCAGCAGCACCTTGTTGATGCCGGGGAAGTTGCCGTCCCGGTCCATCAGCTTCGCCTCGTCGCCGACGCCCAGGATGGTGCCCATCGCGTCGAAGAAGCAGGAAAGCAGCACCGTGAAGACGAACAGGACGCCGGTCAGATAGCCGACCTTCTCGAAGCCGCCGAACAGGCTGACCTCGCCGAGCAGCCCGAAGTCCGGCGCGGAGACCGGGTTGCCCGGCCACGCGGGCGTCGTCAGACCCCACGCCCCGTCGGGCAGGCCCGCCACCGCGTCGATGACCACGGCCACGACGGTCATGGCGACGATCGAGATCAGGATCGCGCCGGGCACCTTGCGCACGATCAGCGCGAGCGTGAGCAGGGCGCCGAGGACGAAGACGAGCACCGGCCAGCCGTCGAGGTGGCCGTCGCCGCCGAGCTGGAGCGGCACGGTGGTCATGGCCGCGTCCGGGATGCGCGAGACGAAGCCGGAGTCGACCAGGCCGATCAGCAGGATGAACAGGCCGATGCCGATCGCGATGCCCTTGCGGAGCGACCTCGGCACGGCGTTCATGACGCGTTCCCGCAGCCCGGTGGCGACCAGCAGCATCACCACGACGCCCGCGAGGACGACCATGCCCATCGCGTCCGGCCAGCTCATCCGGGGGGCGAGCTGGAGCGCGACGACGGTGTTGACGCCGAGGCCGGCGGCGAGCGCGATCGGCACATTGCCGATGACGCCCATCAGCAGCGTGGAGAAGGCGGCGGAGAGCACGGTGGCGGTGACCAGCTGACCGTTGTCGAGCTGGTTGCCGTACATGTCCTTCGCGCTGCCCAGGATGATCGGGTTGAGCACGATGATGTACGCCATCGCGAAGAACGTGGCGAACCCGCCGCGGAACTCGCGGGCGACGGTCGACCCCCGCTCGGAGATCTTGAAGAACCGGTCCAGGCTGCCCTGGGGCTGTGGAGCCGAGGGGGGCGGGGAGTCGACCGGAGCGGTGGCCGAGGGGGGCATGGATGACCTCAGTCGTACGTAGAGAGGGGTGGGTGCGATGAGCGAAAGGTGATCGAAATTGGATGTTCGGACGAACAAATCGAGCCAACCCAAAGCAGATTCAGTATGAATACATCAAGCGAAGATCGCTATCTCCGCGCGTAGACCCGCGTGGCTCCCGGGGCCGTCCGGCCCGTTCACCCCTGATCGGGTGGCCCCATACACTGAACGCATGGAGAAGTGGACACCGAAGCACGAGGCGCCCGAACCCCTGGAGGGCCCCGTCGTCGCCACCGTCATCGGCGGCACGATCCTCTGGTTCGTCCTCTTCCTCGCCCAGCTCCCCTTCTACGGCTGGTTCGCCGACCGCGGCCACACCTGGTGGGTGTGGACCCCGCTGGCCGGCGCCGGACTCGGCCTGATCGGGATCTGGTACGTCCGCGGGCGCGACGCCGCCCTCAAGCGCCACGCGGCCCGGGCCGAGGTCAAGGACGCCGCCGGGGCCGAGGCGGCGGACAGGGCGCTCGGCGGTGGCGCCCAGGCCGGCCGCGCGGACCGGACCGCCTGACGGCGACTCCCCGCGGTCTCCGCGGGACGCCTCCGAGCGACCGCCTGCCGGCCACTCCCCGAGAGACCTCCGTTACGACGGACTTCCGTACGACCTCGGGACCGACTTCATCCACCCCTGGTCGGATCTTCGACCCTCCGGTGGGTGATTCGCCGCGCACGCCCGTACCGTCGGAACCATGACGCAGCGGGCACTCGATTCCTCCGGGGAGCAGACCCCCGGACCCGGCAGGCACAACCCCGGAAGCTCCCGGCCGCCCATGATCGACGCGGGGGCGGAACTCGATCCCGTGCACCCCATGGAGCCACCGCCGCCGGCCCCCCGGCCGGGCGGTCTGAGCACCGCCGAGGTCGCCGAACGGGTCGCGCGCGGCGAGGTCAACGACGTACCCGTACGCTCCTCGCGCTCGGTCACCGAGATCGTCCGGGCCAACGTCCTCACCCGGTTCAACCTGATCATCGGCGTGCTCTGGGTGATCATGCTGTTCGTCGCGCCGATCCAGGACAGCCTCTTCGGCTTCGTGATCGTCGCCAACACCGGCATCGGCATCATCCAGGAGTGGCGGGCCAAGAAGACCCTGGACAGCCTCGCGGTGATCGGCGAGGCGAAGCCGACCGTGCGGCGCGACGGGGTCGCCGCCGAGATCTCCACCTCCGAGATCGTCCTCGGGGACGTGATCGAGCTGGGGCCCGGAGACAAGGTGGTCGTGGACGGCGCGGTCGCCGAGGCCGACAGCCTGGAGATCGACGAGTCGCTGCTGACCGGGGAGGCCGACCCGGTGCTCAAGCGGGCGGGTGACCCGGTGATGTCGGGCAGCTTCGTCGTCGCGGGCGGCGGGGCCTTCACCGCGACCAAGGTGGGCCGCGAGGCGTACGCGGCCCAGCTGGCCGAGGAGGCGTCGCGCTTCACCCTCGTCCACTCGGAGCTGCGCAGCGGCATCAGCACGATCCTGAAGTACGTCACGTGGATGATGGTGCCGACGGCGATCGGGCTGATCATCAGCCAGCTCGTCGTGAAGGACAACAACTTCAAGGACTCCGTCGCCCGGACCGTCGGCGGCATCGTCCCGATGATCCCCGAAGGGCTGGTGCTCCTCACCTCGGTGGCCTTCGCGATCGGTGTCGTACGCCTCGGCCGCAAGCAGTGCCTGGTGCAGGAGCTGCCCGCCATCGAGGGGCTCGCCCGGGTCGACGTGGTCTGCCTGGACAAGACGGGCACGCTGACCGAGGGCGGCATGGACGTCACGGAGGTCCGGCCGCTGAACGGGGGCGACCAGGCCCACGTCCAGCAGGTGCTGCGGACGTTCGGCGCGTCGGACCCCCGGCCCAACGCCAGCCTCCAGGCCATCATCGACGCGTACCCGCAGGAGGACGAAACCGCCTGGGCGGTCACCGACGCGATGCCGTTCTCCTCCGCCCGCAAGTACAGCGGCGCGGCGTTCGCCGAGGCCGACGGGACGGCCTCCGCCTGGCTGCTCGGCGCGCCCGACGTCCTGCTGCCCGAGGGCGACGCGACCCTCACCGAGATCGAGCAGCTCAACCAGCAGGGCCTGCGGGTGCTGCTGCTGGCCCGGGTGCGGGGCGACGACCTGGACGCGCCCGGCGCGGCCGCCGGAGCCGCCCCCACCGCCCTGGTCGTCCTGGAGCAGCGGCTGCGGCCGGACGCGGGCGACACGCTGGCCTACTTCGCCGACCAGAACGTGGCCACCAAGGTCATCTCCGGCGACAACGCGGTCTCGGTCGGCGCGGTCGCCGGGAAGCTGGGCCTCGCGGGCGCCGAGAACACCCTGGACGCCCGCCGGCTGCCCAGCGACCCGGACGAGATGGCCACCGCCATGGAGCAGAACGCGGTGTTCGGCCGGGTCACCCCGCAGCAGAAGCGGGACATGGTGGCCGCCCTCCAGTCGCGCGGCCACACGGTCGCGATGACCGGCGACGGCGTCAACGACGTCCTCGCCCTCAAGGACGCCGACATCGGCGTCTCGATGGGCTCGGGCTCCGAGGCCACCCGTGCGGTGGCGCAGATCGTGCTGCTGAACAACAGCTTCGCGACGCTGCCGTCCGTCGTCGCCGAGGGCCGCCGGGTGATCGGCAACATCACCCGGGTCGCGACGCTCTTCCTGACCAAGACGGTCTACTCGGTGCTGCTGGCGATCCTGGTGGTCTGCACCCAGGTGGAGTACCCGTTCCTGCCGAGGCACCTGACGCTGCTGGCCACGCTGACCATCGGCGTCCCCGCGTTCTTCCTGGCGCTCGCGCCCAACAAGGAGCGGGCCCAGCCCCACTTCGTACGCCGGGTCATGCGGTACGCGATGCCCTCGGGCGTCATCGCGGCGGCGGCCACCTTCACCACGTACCTGGTGGCACGCCACCACTACAGCGGCGAGGGCGCGCTGGCGGCCGAGACGAGCGCGGCGACGCTGACGCTGTTCCTGGTCGCGATGTGGGTCCTGGCGATCATCGCCCGCCCGTACACCTGGTGGCGCATCGGCCTGGTGGCGGCGATGGGGCTCGGCTTCCTGATCGTGCTCGTGGTGCCGTGGCTCCAGGACTTCTTCGCGCTGAAGCTGGTCGGCACGACGCTGCCGTGGACGGCGGTGGGCATCGCGGTGGCGGCGTCCGCCCTGCTGGAGTTCGTCTGGCGCCTTGTGGGGCGGCGCTTCGGGATGTGAGAGGGACGCGGAAGCCCCCGGGAGGATCACCGTCCTCCCGGGGGCTTTTGCGTACCGGGTGTTACTTCACGTCGACGAAGTCACCGCCGGCCGAGACGGCCGGGGTGGTGGACGTACCGGCGAAGCTGTAGCGCCAGTGACCGTCGGCCGAGGCCTTGACGGTGGTCTTCAGGGTGCCGGTGGAGCTGGTCTTGACGGTCTTCACCGTCGTGTAGCTCTTGGCCCCCTTCTTCTTGAACTGGAGCTTCACGGGCTGGCCGGTGTAGCCCTTGTACGTGAGGGTGTCCCAGTTGGCGCGCGTGAGCTTGCCGGTCACGGTGAGGGTCTTGCCCTTCTTCACCGGCTCCGGGGAGGCGTTCACGGTCAGCTTGGAGAACCGCTGGACGCGGGACTTGGCGTGGAAGTCGTTCCAGACGAAGTCCTCCTTGCCGCGGCTGCCCGCGAGCGCTCCGGCGGCGACGTTCCAGGTGCCGGCGAGGCTGCTCGTGTAGAGGTCGTCGGACCGCGGGTCGACCGTGATCGAGACGGTGCAGGTGGAGGTGGTCGGGTCGGCCGAGACCTTGCAGCTGCCGACCTGCTGGGTGGGAGCGAGGAGGCCGTCGACCTCGTCGATGTGACCGTGCCACAGGTAGGCGAACGCGTCGTCGATGCCGGACGGCGACGAGGCCGTGATCGCGATGGTGAACTTCTGCTTGGACTTCGTGCCCACCACGATGTCCTTGCCGCCGTTGACGACGACCTTCTTGATGACGGGCACTTCCGCGGCACGGGGGGCGCGGGCCTTGGCGGTGGACGCGCCGGACTCGGCGGCGAAGACATCGGCGCCGGACGGCAGGCTCAGGCCCGCGTCGGGCCTCTCGTCGGCCTGAACGGCCGGTACGGCAAGAGCGGAAAGGGCCAGGGCGCCGGAAACGGCGGCCACGGTGGCACGGATACGCATGTGTCCCCAAGTGGAGAAGGGGCCCCGGGGCGCGCTTGCGTCACCGGCCCGGCGGGACCCGTCTGTTCCTGTGAACCTGTTTGGCTCACAGGAACAGACATGCGAATCACTCGGACGGTTGTACGGTCTGTGACTTTTTCGTGAAGACCCCGCGAGGTGGCCGCGCGACCACTACTTCACGGCGAAAACCGCTACTTCACGTCGAGATAGTCGCCGCCGGCCGAGACGGCCGGGGTGGTGGAGGTACCCGCGAAGCTGTAGCGCCAGTGACCGTCGGCCGAGGCCTTGACGGTGGTCTTCAGGGCACCGGTGGAGCTGGTCTTGACGGTCTTCACCGTCGTGTAGCTCTTGGCCCCCTTCTTCTTGAACTGGAGCTTCACCGACTGGTTGGAGTAGCCGTGGTACTTGAACGTGTCCCAGTTGGCGCGGGTCAGCTTGCCCGTGACGGTGATGGTCTTGCCCTTCTTCACCGGCTCCGGCGACGCATTCGCCGTGATCTTGGACGCGCGCTGGAGCTTGAACGACTTGGCCTTCTCGGTCCAGACGAAGTCCCCGTCGTAGGCGTCCACCCACGCGTCGACGTACCAGGTCCCGGCGGTGTCGTTGCTGTAGAGGAGGTCGACCTTCGGGTCGACGACGAACTTCGCCGTGCAGGTGCTGCCCGAGCACTGGGTGTCGCTCGTCGACAGGTATCCGAAGGCGGGGCCACGGAGATTGATGTCGGCGGCCTCGATGCCCGAGTCGTCCGCGGCCTTGACGGTGACGGAGAACTTCTCCACGGCGGAGGTGCCGACAATCACGTTCTCGCCGCCGTTGACCGTCACCTTGGTGATGGCGATGTCCCCGTAGCGGCCGTCGGCCTGGGCCGAGGGCACGGCGACGGCGGACAGGGCCAGGGCGCCGACGACAGCGGCCGTCGCGGCGGTGGTGCGTATGCGCATGTGTTCCCCGAGAAGTACGGGACCGGTCCCCGTGCTCAACGAGCCGGGCCGGTCGGCCGATTGGCGATCCGACAGAACAGACACGTGACCGATGTGAAGGGTTGTACACGCTTGCGGAGAAATGATGGAGACGCATCCGCTCCCCCGTGCCTGCTCAGTCGAACCAGCGGTCCCGCGCCAGCTCATCCGTACGCGACGGGTCCTCCAGCAGGGCCGCGACCTCGAAGCGGCGGGGCCACTGCCCGGCCGCCCACGCCAGCCCCGCCGCGACGCCCTCCAGGGTCGAGGCGTGCACGGCCCCGTCCGGGGTGCGGCGCCAGTCCAGTTCGACGCCGCCCGCCCGCAGTTCGGGGTACTCGATGTACGTGTCGGGGGTGGCGGCACCGAGCAGCGTGCGCACCGACTCCGGTACCCGGTGCTCCTCGCCCGCGCTGGTGACGTCCGCCTCGATCGCCTCGCCCAGGCGTCGCACCTGGAGGAGATCGGCCAGCTCGGCCGCGCGCGACGGGGCTACGGGGAGCAGGGGCAGGCCCGCCGTCAGGGGCAGCACGTCCGGGGCGTCCGCGATCACGGCGTCCGCCGCGTCGACCACCGCCACCTCCCCGTCGACCACCGCCCGCAGCTCGTCCGGCAACGTCACCTGGTCCGGGTCGAGTTCGGCGAGGGCCGTGTAGAGCGCGTGCAGCTGTACGGGGGTGACGGGGCGGTCCTCGTCGGCGAGCCGGCCCAGCAGCTCGGCCGCACCGCCCGGCTCGTCCAGGAGCGCGGCGACCGAGGTCCGCACGCCGAGGGCCCGCAGCACCTCGGCGTCGTCGAAGCCGGTCGCGTCCACCGCGTCGTACAGCCCGGCCAGGCGCGGGTCACCACCGGCCGCGCGGAGTCCGGCGGGACGGCGGCCGTCCAGTACGGGGTGGTCGCGCAGCCACCAGGCGGTGTACGGGCGCACGGACTGCGTCGTACCGTCCGGGAGCAGCACCCGCACCGGCTGTGTCAGCGCGTCGCGCAACGGCGGCTGCGCCAGCAGCGCGAGCGCCTGCGGCCAGGCGTCGTCGTCCACCAGGTCCAGATCCCGTACGGCGACGATCTCGGTGGCGACCGGCGGCACCGGGGTCTCGGGCAGCTGGTCGAGCAGGTCCTCGCACCACACGTCCACGGCATCCAGCAGCCCGGCGTCGTCGGGCTCGGCGAAGTCGCTGTCGCGGGGCTCCAGTTCGTCGGGGTCCAGGACGACGTCGGTGGCCCGTACGAGGGCGAAGGTGGCGAGCACCCCGCAGGCGGTGAGCGGCCCCTCGCCCCAGCGCTCGGCCAACTCCTGATCGGTGAGTGCGAGTTCCCCCTCGCGCATGATCTGCGCGAACGCGCTCCCGGGAAGGACCAGTTCGCCGGCGGGGGCGGGCTCACCCTCCTCGTCGGGGAGGGCGAGCGCACCGAGCCACGGCTCGTCGCCGGGGGCCAGCTCGGCGTCGCGCACGAGCGTGAGGACCGTCTCGGCCAGCTCGTCGCCGTCGAGTGCGTCCTCGTCCCAGATCTCCCCCGCGTCCAGCGATCCGGCGACGGCGGCCCGCACCTGAGGGGTCGTCAGCACAGCGCGGGGCGTGGCGGGCAGGGCTCCGAGCTTCTCCAGCAGCGGGTGGGCGGCGTCCGGGTGGGCGACCTTCAGCCCGAGCCGGGAGAGGCGGGCGAGGACGGGACCGGTCAGCGCGTCCGGGAGAGGCAGCAGGATCTGGCGCGGCCCGATCGTGGTGCGCGGCGGACGGCCCGCCGACTCGTCCTCCGGGTCGCCCGCGAGCGGGACCGGGAGACCGGTGAGCCGGTCGGGGTCGATGCCCGCGAGGCTGTCGTAGAGCCGGTGCCACCAGGCGGGGTCGCGCTCCAGACCGGCGAGGCGGTCGATGGCCTCCGTGAGGGGGACCCGGGCGACGCCGAGCGTGCGCAGCTCGGGGCGGCGCTCAAGGCCGGCGGGCAGCAGACAGGGCAGCACCTCGGCGAGCACCTTCACGGTCTCCGCGCCGACGCCCTCGACGACCTCGGCCTCGACGGGCCGCAGGGCGGAGGTGTCGGGGGCGGTCTCCGTACGGTCCCAGTCGTCCGCCCAGCCCTGCTCCGCCTCCGGGTCGCGGGGGGCGGCGGGCTCCAGGAACGCGACCCGGGGCAGCCGGGCGAGGATCGCACCGCGCAGGGCGCCGTCGAGCGCGCCCTTGCCGAGCTGGCCGGGCACCAGGTCGATGGTCCCGGTCGACACGGGCCGCCAGTCGCCCAGCAGCTCCGCGTACGCGTCGGCCGCCCGCTCCACCAGGAAGTC
Organism: Streptomyces sp. NPDC058576; assembly: GCF_042718715.1. Lineage (NCBI taxonomy): Bacteria > Bacillati > Actinomycetota > Actinomycetes > Kitasatosporales > Streptomycetaceae > Streptomyces > Streptomyces sp. NPDC058576. Next base: position 152,250 of record NZ_JBHXPF010000009.1, read on the forward strand.
GGTCAGCGGCCCCGGCGCGGGGTGCCTGCGGGCGGTGTCGAGCGGGAGCGAGGCGATGAGCAGCGCGGGGACGCCCAGGGGCTCGTCGGTGGGGGTCGGGGCGTGCACGACCGATGCCGTGCGGGGGTGGAGCGGGGCCCCGGACTCGTCGACCGGCACCGCCCAGGTCACCGACCAGTGCGGGCGCAGCCGCTCCTCGACCGGCCGGTCGGCGAGCAGGCCGGGCTCGACGGGCCCGTGGTGGGACACGGTGCGCCAGCGACCCGGGCCGTGCGCCGAGTCGTCGATGTGCGTGTACGGGCCGTGCACCGAGCGGCTCAGGGTCCGGGTCCCGTCCGGGGTCTCGATGACGACCTCGGCCAGGCCCGGCAGGGTGAGGAGCAGGGCGTCGTCCACGGCGGCCAGCAGCCGGGCCACCAGGTCCTCGGCGGTGCCGTCGCGCAGTGGCAGCACGACGACGGTGTCGTACGCCTCGGGCGCGGAGCCCTCGGCGGGGAGCGGCAGGCGCAGCAGCGGTACGTGTCCGTCGCGGCGGCGCAGCTCGTCCCCGAGGCCGGGGGAGCCGACGGCCGCCTGGCGGGCCATCTCGCGGGCCTCGGCCAGCGACCAGCGCACCCCGCCGTGCCGGCCGAGCACCGCGGGTTCGTCGCTGACCGCGAGGACGGCGGCGAACCCGACGCCGAAGCGGCCCACCGCGGACTCGTGGCCCTCGCGCTTGGCGGAGGCCCGCAGGGTGCTCAGGGACTCCACGCCGGTGGCGTCGAGCGGCGCGCCGGTGTTGGCGGCGGCCAGCACGCAGCGGGCGTCCGGGTCGCCGGAGGCGGCGGGGTGCAGCGTGAGGCGGAGCCGGCCGGGCGTGCCCGCGCGGGCGGCGGCGTCGGCGGCGTTCTGGGCCAGCTCGACGACGAGGCGGTCGCGGTAGCCGCCGAGCGCGAGGTCCTCCTCGGCGTTGGCGTCCTCCCGGAACCGGGCGGGCCCGGCGCCCCACGCGTCAAGCACGCCGCGCCTCAGCCGTGCCGTCCCGAACGGATCGGCCCCCTCGGTCGCCTTGATGCTCACGCTGTCGACTCCGTCCGCCGTGGTGGGGGTGGCGTGCCTCTGCCTGCCGCCCAGTGTGCGCCCGAAGGTACCGCGCGCGCGGGGCACGCCCCCAACCCTGGGGACGCCCGGGGCCCCTCCCGCCCGATCCGGCGCCTTTCCAGGCCCGTCCGGCGCTTGAGGACGGAACCGTCGACATGGTGCCGGGTACCACCACAGGACCCTGCACACCAGGCACCAGCTCCGATGACCGCCCACCCGGACAAGGGTTCCGTCCTCAAACGCCGGACAGGCTGGAGTGGGGCCGGGCCGGCTGGGGTGATGCCGGACCGGCTGCAAGGAACACCGGACCCAAAACCAGCCCGTCCGGCGCTTGAGGACGGAACCGTCGACATGGTGCCGGATGCCGCCACAAGACCCTGCACACCAGGCACCAGTTCCAATGACCGCCCACCCGGACAAGGATTCCGTCCTCAAACGCCGGACAGGCTGGAGTGGGGCCGGACAGGCTGGGGTGGGGCCGGACCGGCCGGAGGTGTGCCGCGATTCCCGGGCACCGCAAGCCCGGGCCCCTCAGCGGGCGGGAGCGTCAGGAGTGGCCCAGGTCCTCCGACGCACCGTCCGCCTCGGCCGGGACCGAGCCCTCGCCCCGCTCCGCCCGCAGCGAATACGCATCCACCCGCACCGTGTCCAGCGCATGCGGCGCCGGCTTCGGCGGCGTCGGCATCACGGCGGCCTCCGAGTGCCCACCGCACCCGTACGCCAGCGACACCACATGGCCGTCCGCCGGGCCGAACTCGTTCGCGCACACGCCGAAGGCCTGCTTCAGCGAACCCGCCATCGGGATCAGGAACGCGCAGCTGACGCAGGTCGCCGGGGCCGCCTGGGCCATCGGAGTCTTCGGGCCGAACGCCTCGTCCCACCGGTCGGCCGCCGCGTACAGCCCGTACCGGGACAGCACCCGCGCCCGGCGCGTACCCAGCTCGTCCGCGACCGCGGCGATGGACCCACGGCTGGTGGCGGCCACCGGCCGGTCCGTCAGCTCGGCGTCCTCGGAGTCGACCAGCTCCGCCAGCTCGTCGGAGACCACGGAGTTCGGCGGCGGCTCGTCCTCGCCGGTCCAGCCGGGCTCCAGGCGCAGGTCCTCCGCCTCGGTGGGCAGCAGGTCGCCCGGGCCCATGTCGCCGGGGCGCAGCCGCTCGCTCCACGGCACCCACTCCGGCGCCAGGAGCGCGTCCGTCCCCGGCAGCAGCACCGTTTCGTCCAGGGTGACGTTCTTCGCGCGGGAGGCCCGCGCCACCGTCACCGCCCAGCGCCAGCCCCGGTAGCCGGGCTCCTTCGCCTCGAAGTAGTGCGTGACGACCCGGTCCCCCTCGGAGACCACGCCGACATGCTCACCGACCACACCGGGCGCGGCGGCCTCCTCGGCGGCCGCGCGCGCGAGGTCCACCGCCTCGGCGCACAGGCGGTCGGGAACGGGGGTACGGGCCGTACGGCTTCGCGTCGTCGTCGCAGCACTCACAGGTCTTCGCTTCTCTCCATACGCCAGTCTCACGAGCGCGCCAGCTGCTGCACGATTGCCGTTTCGGCCAGACAAGTGCGGGCGGAGCGGACCTGGGGGCCGCGTCGACGTCCACACCCGTTGTGCCTGCCTCGGGCGCGCCTTCTGCCACCCATTCTGCGGGATCGCCGAGAGGCGCGCGGCCAAGAACAACCGCCGGTGGCGCGTTACGCACGCTACCCTCTCCGCCGCTCTGCGCCCACCTGCCCGTCCCAAACGTGCCGTATCCGTTCCCGACGGGTTCCCGCAGACGCCGGTGAGGGCATGGCGCCGGGCACGGCCACGAACAGCGCAGGACGCCTCCACGGACGACGCCGGGCGCCTCCGCGGACGGCGCGACGCCGCTCGTCCGACAGGGCGTCACCCACGGTGTGCCACGCGAGTCCGCGGCCGATCACCGTTCATACCGGCCAGGGTTGGGGCACTATGACGGGGTGACTGCCGCCAGGTCGCACGACGGTCCCGGCCCGCTCCGCAGGGCGGGACGGGCGACCGGCCATGCCCTGCGTGCCCCGTTCACCGGCACGGCGCGCTCCATCCGCAAGGCGACGCACGCCCACGGCGCGGGGGAATCCGGTCTCGGCAAGCTGATCGAGCTGCACGCGGTGAACGGCGCGGGCGACGTCATGATCACGGTCGCGCTCGCCTCCACGGTCTTCTTCTCCGTGCCCACGGACGAGGCGCGCGGCCGGGTGGCGCTCTACCTCGCCATCACCATGGCCCCCTTCACCCTCCTCGCCCCGGTGATCGGACCACTGCTGGACCGGCTGCCGCACGGCCGCCGCGCCGCGATGGCGGGGGCGATGCTGGCCCGTGCGCTGCTCGCGATCACCATGTCGGGGGCGGTCGCCACGGGCGGTCTGGAGCTGTATCCGGCCGCGCTGGGCGTCCTGGTCTCGTCGAAGGCGTACGGCGTGGTGCGCAGCGCGGTGGTGCCACGGCTGCTGCCACCGAAGTTCTCCCTGGTGAAGGCCAACTCCCGGGTCACCCTGGCCGGGCTGCTGGCCACCGGGGTGGCGGCCCCGATCGGGGCCGGCCTCCAGGCCATCGGCTCCGCCTGGCCGCTCTACGGCGCCTGCGCGATCTTCGTCGCGGGCACCTTCCTCGCCTTCACCCTGCCGCACAAGGTCGACTCCGCGAAGGGCGAGCGCCGGGCGCGGCTGATCGTCCCGCACCACGAGGAGACCGTGCCGCGGCCCGCCCCCGGCAAGGCGTCGGGGCGGACGGGCAGCACCCGGGCCGGGCTGCGCAGGCGCGGCAACGGGGAGAAACCGGCCAGGGAGCGGCCGCCGGGCCTGCGGTCCGTCGGCGGGTCCGTCCTGCACGGGCTCCAGGCCAACGCCGCGCACCGGGCCCTCTCCGGCTTCCTCATCTTCTTCCTGGCGTTCCTGCTGCGCGAGCACCCGCTGGCCGGGCAGAGCGCGGCGGTCTCGCTCGGCATCGTCGGCGTGGCGGCGGGGGTCGGCAACGCCTGCGGTACGGCGGTGGGCTCCTGGCTGCGGGCACGCGGCCCCGAGGTGATCATCGCCACCGTGCTGGGCCTGGCCCTGAGCGTGGCGGTCCTCGCCGCGGTGTTCTTCTCCACCCTGCTGGTCGCCGCGCTCGGCGCGGTCGCCGGCTTCACCCAGGCCCTGTCCAAACTGTCGCTCGACGCGATGATCCAGCGGGACGTGCCCGAGGAGGTCCGCACGTCCGCGTTCGCCCGGTCCGAGACGTTGCTCCAGATGGCGTGGGTCGTCGGCGGCGGTATCGGCATCGCCCTGCCGCTCAACGCGGTCCTCGGCATGTCCGTCGCCGCGGGCATCCTCGCGCTCGGCGCGGCCACGTCCGTACGGGGCCTCCTGGGGGCCGCGCGGCGCGGCACGCCGCACCCCCGCGTGGCGTGAGCCGAGGCGACCGATAGCCTTCGGCCCATGACCGTTGCGTTCTTCTCCGGTAAGGGCCGTCGAATCGGCGTCGCTCTTGGTGCCGTGTCCGCGGGACTCCTTGTCCTGTCCGCCTGCGACAAGCCGACGCCGCTCGCCACCGTGACGGTCGGCACGACCTCGGTGAACTCCGAGGCGGCCTGCTACAACGACGGCGATGCGATCAAGGAGTCCCTGATCCAGGGCTGCCTGAACAAGAAGGCCGACAAGACGGTCGAGATCTCCATGGACGACAAGGTCCGCTTCGGCGTCGACCCCGAGATCGCCGACAACGGCTGGACGCTCTTCATCAACGGCCAGCAGGCCGAGCAGGAGCCGAACAAGAACACCTACCGGACGATCCCCGGCAGCGCGTTCCTCGCCAGCCAGACGGGCCAGACCGCCGAGAAGACGAACGTCTCCATCGTGGAGACCAAGGGCAAGAAGCTCACGGGCGTCTGGCAGTTCGAGTTCAAGAACAAGAGCTGACCCCGCGACACCAAGAACGCTCTCCCCCGTCCTCGACCCTGAGGCTGTTTCCGTGCGTGTGCTGGTCGTGACCGCTGTCCCGGTGGAACGGGACGCGGTCACGCGTGCGTTCGGGGGTGCGCCGGAGTCCGTGGCACTGCCGGGCGGCGAGCTGCACCGCAGCGGTGCGTTCGACGTCCTGGCGGGCGGTGCGGGACCGGCCGCCGCGGCGGCGGCCACCGCGTTCGCCCTGGCGTCGGCTCCGTACGGACTCGTCGTCTCCGCCGGGATCGGCGGGGCGTTCACCCCCCTCACCCCGCTCGGCTCGCTGGTCGTGGCGAGCGACATCGTCGCCGCCGACCTGGGCGCCGACACCCCCGACGGCTTCCTTCCCGTCACCGCGCTCGGCTTCGGCCGGGACCGCTTCGCCCCGCCGCCCGCCCTGGTACGGGAGGTGGCGGCCGCCACCGGCGCGACCGCCGGCCCCGTGCTCACCGTCTCCACAGTGACCGGCACCGCCGAACGCGCCGCCGCCCTGCTCGCCGCGCACCCGGGGGCGCTGGCCGAGGCGATGGAGGGCTTCGGGGTCGCGGAGGCCGCCGCCCGGTCCGAGGTGCCCGTACTGGAGCTGCGGGCCGTCTCGAACGCCGTCGGCCCCCGGGACCGGGACGCCTGGCGCATCGGCGACGCGCTGGCGGCGCTCGGGGACGCGTTCGGGAAGACGGCACCCGTACTGGAAGGTTGGAACCGGCATGACGACCGACACCGCGGCTAGCGGAAGCCCGGCCGGGGACGCGATCCGGATCGCGTTCTCGCCCTGCCCCAACGACACCTTCGTCTTCGACGCCTGGGCGCACGGCCGTATCCCCGGCGCGCCCGCGCCGGAGGTGACCTTCGCCGACATCGACATCACCAACGGCATGGCCGAACGCGGCGAGCTGGACGTCCTGAAGGTGTCGTACGCGGTCCTGCCGTGGGTCCTGGACGAGTACGCGCTGCTGCCGTGCGGCGGGGCGCTGGGCCGGGGCTGCGGTCCGCTGGTCCTCACCAAGGAGCTGGGCCTCGACCTGACCGGCCGGACCGTCGCCGTGCCGAGCGAGCGCTCGACGGCGTACCTGCTGTTCCGGCTCTGGGCGGCGGAGATGGTCCCGGGCGGCGTCGGCGAGGTCGTCGTGATGCCGTTCGACGAGATCATGCCCGCCGTACGGGACGGCAAGGTGGACGCCGGCCTGGTCATCCACGAGGCCCGCTTCACGTACCGGAACTTCGGCCTGCACAACCTCGCCGACATGGGCCGGCATTGGGAGGACACCACCGGCCTCCCGATCCCCCTCGGCGCGATCATCGCCAAGCGTTCACTCGGCGCGCAGACCCTGCGCCACCTGGCCGACACGATCCGCAGCTCGGTCCGGCTGGCCTGGGACCACCCGGAGGTCTCCCGGCCCTACGTCCAGGAGCACGCCCAGGAGATGGACCCGGCCGTCGCGGACCAGCACATCGGGCTGTACGTGAACGAGTTCACCGCCGACCTCGGCGAGGACGGCTACGCGGCGATCCGCGGCCTGCTGACCCGCGCGGCGGCCGAGGGACTGGTCCCGCCGCTGGGCCCGGACGCGCTGGCGTTTCCCTGAGCGACGAGCGCCGGCGGCCTTGTCCGGGTAGCGGCCCCGCTCCAGCTGCGGCGTGATGTTCTCCAGGACCGTCGTCAGGTCCTGCACGATCGACGCCAGCTCGTCCGGCTTGCGGCGCGTGGCGGCCGCGACGGACGGGGTGGGGTCGAGGACCACCACGGAGAGGGCCTGGTCGCCGCGCTGGCCCGCGACCACGCCGAATTCCACGCGCTGGCCGGGCTTGAGTGCGTCGACTCCGGCAGGGAGTACCGACGAGTGGACGAAGACGTCGCCGCCGTCGTCGCGGGAGAGAAAGCCGAAGCCCTTCTCGCTGTTGAACCACTTGACCTTGCCGGTGGGCACGTCTGTCCTCGTCCTCGTACTCGTCGGTGTGCGGGAGAGCCGGTCCTCGGGAAGGACGAGGACAACGGCTCCGGATAGCAGTACAGCGGGTCACCGTGACCCGCCGGGTCCCAGGCTAATGGCCCTACGGCCGGTGACAAGACGTCGCCGGAGAGTTCCCCCGGGCTGGGAACTACCCTGGTGGCGTGAGTACTACTCCTTCAGGCGCAGGCGACCGGCTCGTTCAGGTCGGCGCGATCGTCTTTTTCGTCGGCGCACTGGCCACACTGGTCACCGTCGCCCCCCTGTTCCTCGGTACGGATCCGTTCCCGCCGGTCGCTTACGCCGTCTGCATGCTGATGGGCGTCGGGTTCCTGATCGCCGGGGCGGGCGTCGTCCGCTCGGCTTGGGTGAACTCGCCGAAACGCGCCGCGAACCTGTAGCCGGCGTGCCTAGGCTCGGTCCCGTGAACCACGCAGGACGCACCCCGCGCACCCCGCCCCCGGGCCCCGGCTGCGCCGTCCCCGGCAGGACCGCGGAGCACATCGACGATCTCCTGGTGCAGGTCGCGTACGGCAGCGAGGACGCCCTCGGCCGGCTCTACGACCTGCTCGCCCCGATACTGCTGGCGCTGCTGCGCACCCGGCCGGCCACCGCCGACGACGCGCCCGCGGCACTGGTCGAGGTCTTCACCGGGATCTGGCGCGAGGCCCCCGCCTACGCCCCGGGACCGAACGGCCTGGAGTGGGTCCTCGACCGGACCCGGGAACGGGCCGCGGTCTAGGGCCTTTCGGTTGGATCAGGTCGGACCCCGCGAGCCCGACATGATCCAAACGAGAGGCCCCAGGGGGGTCCGGCGGGCCGGGCGCGGACCCGGCCACGTTCCGCCGGACGCGCCCTGAGCCCGGCTCGGCCGCTACGCCGCCCGGTCCGCCTCGAAGGCCGTCAGCCAGGCCGGGAAGCCCGTCAGGTCCGCCAGGACCACGTCCGCGCCCGCAGCCCGCAGCTCCGCCGCGTCGCACGGGCCCGTCGTCACCGCGACCGACAGCGCTCCGGCCGCCCGCGCCCCGCGCACGTCGCCGGTGTGGTCGCCGACATACACCTGCGCACCGTGCTCACGCAGGGCCTCGCCCTTGGCCTCCGCCCACAGCCAGCCGATCACCGCGTCCGGCTCGATGCCGAGGTGGGCCAGGTGCAGCTTCGCGTTGGGCTCGTGCTTCGCCGTGACGACGATCGCCCGGCCGCCGAGCGCCCGGACCGCCGCGACCGCGTCCCGCGCCCCGACGAGCGCCGGGCTCGGGGCTATCGCGTGGTCCGGGTAGATCTCCCGGTAGCGGTCGGCGACGGCCGGGACCTCCTCGGCCGGGAACCAGTGCGCCAGTTCCGTCTCCAGCGGCGGGCCGATCCGGCTCACGACCAGGTCGACGTCGATGAACGCCCCGGTCTCGGCGGCGAGGGCCCGGTAGGCGGCGGCGATGCCGGGGCGGGAGTCGACGAGCGTCAGGTCGAGGTCGAAGCCGACCGTCAGGGGGTGCTGGTGCGGGTGCTGGACGGTGTGCTGAGCGGTGGAAGCCATGACTGCCATTGTGCCGACCGGCCGGAGGCGGCCCTGAAGCCCCCGTCGGGACCACCGTCGGGACCACCGTCGGGGCCGAAAACCCGCCGCCTAGACTGATGCGCGCACTTAGCCAAGCCTTACCGGCCCGGCACCGTGCCCAGCGTTCCCCAGGTTCCGTGTCCGGCCCGATTGGTTCCCATGTCAGCGTCAGCGCCCGTGCGGGCCGCCGCGCCACCCGGTGCGCCCCGCGCACCCCGCCTCTCCCGACGCGCGGCCGCGACGGCCTCGGCCGTCGTCGCCCTGCTGCTGGCGGTCCTGCTGAGCCTCGCCGTCGGGGCGCGTTCCCTCCCGCCGGGCGAGGTGTTCGACGCCCTGCTGCACGGCGGGAACTCGGACGCCGCCGAGGTGATCCGCACGATGCGGGTGCCGCGCACGCTCATCGGTCTGATGGTCGGCGCCGCGCTGGCCCTCGCGGGCACGGTCCTCCAGGGCATCACCCGTAACCCCATCGCCGACCCCGGCATCCTCGGCATCAGCCAGGGCGCGTCGGTGGCGGTGGTGATGGCCATCGCGTTCGCGGGGATCCACACGCTGACCGGGTACGTGTGGTTCGCCTTCGCGGGCGCGGCCGTCGCCTCGGTCGCGGTGTACGCCATCGCCTCCCGGGGGCGCGGCGGGGCGACCCCGGTGAAGCTCGCGCTCGGCGGTGCGGCGATCAACGCGCTGCTGGTGTCGGTGACGATGGGGATCCTCACGACGAAGGCGTCCGCGCTGGACGAGTTCCGCTTCTGGCAGGTCGGCTCGATCGCCGGGCGGGAGACGGACGTCGTGCAGCAGGTGTGGCCGTTCCTCCTGATCGGCGTCGTCCTCGTGCTCTGTGTCGCCCGCGGCCTGGACGCCCTCGCGCTCGGCGAGGACGTGGCGAAGGGGCTCGGGCAGAACGTCGCGGCGGTCCGGATCACCGGCGGTATCGGGGCCACCGTGCTGACCGGGGTCGGGGTCGCCGCGGCCGGGCCGATCGCGTTCATCGGGCTCGCCGTCCCGCACATCGCCCGCGCGGTCGTCGGCAACGACCACCGCTGGGTGCTGCCCATGGCCGCGCTGATCGGGCCCGTGATGCTGCTCGTCTCGGACGTCGTCGGCCGGATCGTGTTCCCGCCGAGCGAGGTCCCGGCGGGCGTGATGACGGCCCTGATCGGGGTGCCGTTCCTGGTCGCCCTCGTACGCCGGAAGGCGGTGCCCGCGTGAGCGTCACCCGTGCACCGGAGAAGGGCGTGACGGTACGGGTCCGGCCCGCCGGGTACTCCGTCGTGAAGGCCGGCCCCCGTGGCCGGTTCCTGCTGCACCGGCGGGCCTCCGTCGTCGCTGCCGCCCTCGTCGTGCTGCTCGCCGCCGTCTGCGTCGCCTACCTCTGCGTCGGGGAGAGCTTCGTCGCGCCCGGCGAGGTCGTGAAGGTGGTCTTCGGGCAGCCGTCGTCGGCCGAACTGGTCGTGGGCACGCTGCGGCTGCCGCGCATGGTCGTCGGACTGCTGGTGGGCGCGGCCTTCGGGATCGCCGGGGCGCTGATCCAGACGGTGGCCCGCAACCCGCTGGCCAGCCCCGACATCATCGGCATCAGCCAGGGCGCGAGCGCGCTCACGGTCGGGGCGATGACCTTCGGCATCACCTCGTACACCGTCCTGCCCTACCTCTCCGTCGTCGGCGGCATCGCGGCGGCCGCCCTGGTCTACGTCTTCGCCTGGCGCGGCGGGCTGCACGCCACCCGCTTCGTCCTCATCGGCATCGGCTTCGCCGTCGCGCTGCGGTCGGTGACCACGCTGTTCCTGACCAAGGGCGACTACCTGGTCGCCCAGCAGGCGCAGATCTGGATGACCGGTTCGCTGAACGGGCGCGGCTGGTCGGAGGCCGCCCCGATCGGCTGGACGCTGCTGATCCTGCTGCCCGCCATCGCCTGGGCGGCCCGCGCGCAGCGCACCGTGACGATGGACGACGACACGGCGACCGCGCTGGGCGTACGCCTGGGGCGCGTACGGCTCGGACTCGTGGCGCTCGGCGTGGTCCTGGCGTCCGTGGCGACGGGCACGGCGGGCCCGGTGGACTTCGTGGCGCTGCTCGCCCCGCAGATCGCCCGCCGGATGACCCGGACCGCGCAGATCCCCCTGCTGTCCTCGGCGCTGCTGGGCGCGGTGATCGTCGTCCTCGGCGACCTGCTCGCCCGCAGGCTGTTCTCGCCCACCGAACTGCCGGTGGGCGTCCTCACCGCGGCGGTCGGCGCCCCGTACCTGATCTGGCTGATCATCCGCGGTCACCGCGGCCGCAGTGGAGGGACCGCATGAGCCCGAGCCAAAGGCCCAGCACCAGCACCAGCACCACGACCGACGCGCCGCGGGCGGCCTCCCGGCTGGCCGCCCGCTCCCTGACCCTCGCCTACGAGGACCGCACCGTGGTCCACGAGCTGGACCTCACGGTGCCCGACGGGCAGGTCACCGTCATCGTCGGCCCGAACGCCTGCGGCAAGTCCACCACCCTGCGGGCCCTCGGCCGGCTGCTGAAGCCGCGCGGCGGGGCGGTCCTGCTGGACGGCACGGAGCTGGCGCGGATACCGACGAAGCAGATCGCCCGGTCCATCGGGCTGCTCCCGCAGACCCCGGTGGCGCCCGAGGCGATCACCGTCTCCGACCTGGTCGCGCGCGGCCGCCAGCCGCACCAGAGCTGGTGGCAGCAGTGGTCGGACGCGGACGAGCGGGCGGTGACCGACGCCATGTCCCGTACGGATGTGACGGCGCTGGCCGACCGGCCGGTGGACGAGCTTTCGGGCGGTCAGCGCCAGCGGGTGTGGATCGCGATGGCGCTCGCCCAGGAGACGGATCTGCTGCTGCTCGACGAGCCGACGACGTATCTGGACATCGCGCACCAGGTGGAAGTCCTCGACCTGGTACGCCAGTTGGCGTCGCCGGCTGCGGACGGCAGCCGGGGCCGTACGGTCGTCACGGTGCTGCACGACCTCAACCAGGCCGCCCGGTACGCGGACCACCTGGTCGCCATGAAGGAGGGCCGGATCGTCGCCGAGGGCCGGCCGGGGGACGTCGTCACCGCCGGGCTGGTGCGTGAGGTGTTCGGCCTGGAGGCGGTGATCGTCCCGGACCCGGTGACGGGTTCACCGCTCGTCGTCCCGGGCGCGCCGTGGGCCGCCACGACCCCCACGACCGCCCCGACCTCCGCTTCCGCTCCCGTTTCTGATGACGCGTCCGTTTCTGATTCCGCGTCCGACCCGATTCCCGGAAAGGTCCTCTGACCATGACCCTGCGCAGCCTCCGCCCCCGCGCCCTGGCCGCCGTGTCCCTGTCCACGGTCGCCGCCCTGACCCTGGCCGCCTGCGGCTCGTCCGACGACTCCGGCTCCGACTCCGCTCCCCCTTCCGGCTCCGCCCGCACGGTGAAGACGGCGATGGGCGACGTGAAGGTCAAGGAGGCTCCCGAGCGGGTCGTCGTCCTGGACACCGCCGAACTGGACTCGGCCCTCACCCTCGGCGTGAAGCCGGTCGGCGCGACCCACGCGGACGTGACGTCGGGCTTCCTGAACTACCTGCCGAAGGACCAGGTCGCGGGCATCGAGGACGTCGGCCAGATGATGACCCCGAACCTGGAGGCCATCGCCGCCCTGAAGCCCGACCTCATCCTCACCAGCAAGATCCGGCACGGCGACAAGTACGCCGAGCTGTCCAAGATCGCGCCGACCGTGATGACGGAGAACACCGGCTACCCCTGGAAGGAGAACTTCCAGGTCCACGCGGAGGCCCTCGGCAAGCAGAGCGAGGCGAGGATGGTCGCCGACGACTACGCGAACCACGTCGCGGACGTGACGAAGGCCCTCGGCGGCAAGGAGAAGGTCGCCGCGACCGAGGTCAACATGGTCCGCTTCGTCGAGGGCGCGGACATCCGCATCTACGGCAAGCAGAACTACATCGCCACGATCCTGGCCGACGTGGGTCTGGGCCGCCCCGCGATCACCGACAAGGCCAAGGACGGCTTCTCCTACGACGTCAGCCCCGAGAAGATCGACCTCGCGGACGCGGACGTGGTCTTCCACTCGACGTACGGCGACCCGAAGAAGGCCAAGGAGACGCAGACCACCGGCAGCGGCCTGTGGAAGAACATGGCCGCGGTGAAGAACGACAAGGTCTTCCCGGTCGACGACCAGCTGTGGATCCAGGGCATCGGCTACACGGCGGCCGACAAGATCCTCGGCGAGCTCCACAAGAGCCTGAGCAAGTAGCCGGCGCGCCCGGCCCTCACCCCGTACGCCTCCGCGCCCGCCACACCAGGTAGAGCGCGGAGGCGACGGCGGCGACCCGGACGACCACCGGCCAGGCCTCCACCAGGACGTCCCGCATCGCGCCCTCGCGGATCGGCTCGCCCCAGCGCCCCTCCATCCGCCCCCACACCCACACGAGAGCCCCGGCCGCCACCACGCCCGGCAGGCCGAGGGCCGCCCACTTCGCCTCCGTACGGGAGAGGGTGCGCGAGCTGTACGCGATCAGCCAGCCGCCCGCCAGCGGCAGCCAGGAACCGGTGACCACACCGGCGACGAGCAAGACGGCGGCCAGGAGCAGCAGCGGGTGGGCGAAGCCGCCGCGGCGGCCGGGGGCGGCGACGGCGGGCTCGGCGACGACGGGGAGCGCCTTGCGGCGCCGGAGCTTCACGAGGCGCAGGGCGCGGCGGCGCCGGGCGCTCCCGGCGGCCCCCTCTCCCGCCTCGTCCTCCGCCGCCTCGACTGCCTTCGCGCCCTTGGCGCCCTCCGCGTCCCGCTCCTCCCCTTCGCCCTTCCCGACAGGCCTCGGCCGCCTCCCGAGCAGCTCCGGGGCCTCGATGCCGCCGAAGAACCCGGGGACGGCGGTCCCCTCGTCGAAGGGGCCCGGCTCCAGGCGCCACCAGTCGGCCGCGCCGTCCGCGTCGCCCTGCTGGTCCTGGCCGAGCATGTGCGGGGCGGAGGGATCGGGCCAGGAGTGGACGGGAACGTCGTCGGGGCCGGGGGCGCGGTCATCGGGGGCGGGCCCGGGGCGGGGCACCGCGGCGGCACCAGCGGCACCGCCCGCACCAGCCGCACCGGCGGAACCGGCCGCGTCCGTACCGCTCTCCGGCGCGTCCTCGGGGCCGCGGCGCGACGCGCCCCGCCCGAAACCGGCTTTCGGCTTCCTGAGAGCCTTGGCCGCCCGGCCCTCGCCCGCCCGGGACGCGGACTCCCCGGGCTCTCTCGGCTCCTTGCGCAGCAGCCCGCTCCGGGGCCGGGGCAGGGAACGCCGCTGCGGCTCGCCGCTCCCCGCGCCGGCCGGGGCGGACGGCAGCGGGACCGTGCCGTCGGCGGACCGCGCCGCCGCGGCGACCAGTTCGTCCGGGCTGCCCAGCCTGCCGATGATGCGTCGCACGGTCGCCGGGGAGTCCGCGCCCTCCGTGGCCCGGCGCCGGTCGATCTCGCCCCGCAGCGTCGAGACGAGCCGCATCCGGGCGCCCGACGACAGCTGTTGCTGCTGGGCCAGGTCGCCGACCCGGCTCAGGTAGTCGTAGACGAGCTGGTCGCTCTCGATCCCCACGCGGTGCATCCCCTCTACCGGCCCTGCCCCGACGGTAGCGTTTCAGCGGCTACCGTGGGACGGATGGGGACGACCACACCACCGCGCACGCTCGCCGAAGCCCTGCGCGCCCGGGGCGACGAATCGCTGGCCGGGCTGCTGCGTGCCCGCCCCGACCTCCTCAACCCGGTGCCGAACGACATCACCCAGCTCGCCACGCGGGCCGGCACCCGGGCGTCCGTCGTCCGCGCGCTGGAGCACCTGGACCGGTTCGCGCTGCAGACCGCCGAGGCGCTGGCGGTGGCCCCGGACCCGGCCCCGTACGACACGCTCCTCTCCCTCCTGACCGGCGACGGGCTCGACGACGGCGAACAGCGCGACGACGCGGGCGCGGCGATCACCGCCGCACTGCCGACGGCCCTGGCGACCCTGCGCGAACAGGCCCTGATCTGGGGCGAGGACGACCGGCTGAGGCTGGTGCGCACCGCCCGCGAACTGCTCGCCCCCTCCCCGCAGCACCACTCCCCCACGGGCCTGGGCCCCACGGTCACCGAGGCGACGGCCGGGATGTCGCCGGGCCGCCTCCAGGAGATCCTGACGGCGACGGGCCTGTCCGCCACGCACGACCCGGTCTCTGCGGTGGCGGCGCTCTCGGCCCTGTTCACGGACCGGACGCGGATGGCGGAACTGCTGGACACCGCCCCGGTGGAGGCGCTGTCGGTGCTGGACCGGCTGGTGTGGGGGCCGCCGTACGGGGAGGTGACGCCCAACCCCACTCCCCCCGTGAAGTGGCTGCGCGACCGGGGCCTGCTGCTGCCGGTGTCCACCCGCACCGTGGTGCTGCCGCGCGAGGCGGCGCTCCATCTGCGCGCCGGGCGGGCGCACCGCGTGCCGGAACCGGTCCCCCCGGCCGTCGCGGCGGCCGCCGAACGCGATCCACAGGCTGTGGACAGGGCGGCGGCGGGCCAGGCGTTCACCGCGCTGTCGACCGTCGAGGAGCTGCTGAAGCTCTGGAACGGCGGCGGGCCGGCGATCCTGCGCGCGGGCGGCCTGAGCGTACGGGAGCTGAAGCGCGCCGCGACGGCGCTGGACGTGACCGAGCCGATCGCCGCGTTCTGGATCGAACTGGCCTACGGTGCTGGCCTGTTGGCCTCCGACGGGGAGCCCGACGAGCGGTACGCGCCGACGCCCGCGTCCGACGAGTGGCTCGACCTATCCGCCGGGGAACGCTGGACGCACCTGGCCACCGCCTGGCTCGCCGGCACCCGGACCCCGGGTCTGGTCGGCGGTCAGGACGCCAAGGGCCGGGCCCTGTCCGCGCTCGGCCCGGAGCTGGACCGCTCGGCCGCCCCCGACGTACGCCTCCGGGTGCTGGCCCTGTTCGCCGAACTCCCCCCGGGCACCGCGCCGGATGCCGAGACGCTGCTGCGACGGCTGCGCTGGGAACGCCCGTTGCGCGGCGGAACGTCCACGTCCACCGGCCCGACCGAGGGGACGGACCTCCGCTCCCGCCTCGCCCTGTGGACGCTCAACGAGGCGGAGCTGCTGGGCATCACGGGCCGGGGCGCGCTCTCCGCACAGGCCCGCGCGCTGCTGGCGGAGGGCGAGGACGCGGCGGCGGCCCTGCTCGCCCCGCTGATCCCCGACCCCCTGGACCACGTCCTGCTCCAGGCCGACCTGACGGCGGTGGCGCCGGGTCCGTTGGAACGCCCGCTGGCGGCGACACTCTCCGTCCTGGCCGACGTGGAGTCCAAGGGCGGGGCGACGGTGTACCGCTTCACGCCCGGCTCGGTGCGCCGCGCCCTGGACGCCGGGCAGGCGGCGGCCGACCTGCACGCGTTCCTGGCCGCGCACAGCCGTACGCCGGTACCGCAGCCGCTGAGCTACCTCATCGACGACGTGGCCCGCCGCCACGGCCATCTGCGGATCGGGGCGGCGTCCGCGTACGTACGCTGCGACGACGAGGCGGTCCTCAACGAGATCCTGGCCGACCGCCGCTCCACCGGGCTCCGGCTCCGCCGCCTGGCCCCCACGGTCCTGGCCTCCCAGTCGGACCCCGGCTCACTCCTCGAAGCCCTGCGCGACATGGGCTACGCACCGGCAGCGGAATCCGCCGAGGGCGACGTCCTGATCACCCGGGCCGGCGCCCGCCGCACCCCGCCCCGCACGCCTCCCGTCCCGGTCCCCGAAGGCCCTCCGACCCCGGACGACACCTTGCTCGGCGCGGCGGTACGGGCCATCCGCGCCGGTGACACGGCCGCCACGGTCGTCCGCAAGGAGCCCTCGGAGGGAGCGGGCACCACGGCCCCCACCCCCGCCGACTCCCTCCCCCGCACCACCCCCGCCGAGACCCTGGCCACGGTCCAGGCGGCCGCGATGACGGGCTCCGCGGTCTGGATCGGCTACGTCAACGCGGACGGCGCTGCCAGCCAGCGCGTGATCGCCCCGGTCCGCGTGGAGGGCGGCTTCGTCACGGCCTTCGACCACACGGCCGACGAGGTCCGCACGTACCCGCTGCACCGGATCACGGGGGTGGCGGAGCTGGCGGAGGACGGGAAGGGGTAGGGGCTGTGCGGACCGCCATGCGCGGACTCTCAAGGGAAGCTCTGAAGATCACGTTCAGGCTTGTCGCGGGCCACCCCGCGTGACACGTTCGCCGTGCACACGCAGCGGATTCGCCCGAGGAGATGCAGATGATCGGAACCCTGACCGCCGGTGAGCAGATCCTGATGGCGTTCGTGGCGGTGGCTGTCCTCGGCCTCGCCGTGTTCGGCGTCAAGCGGGCCAGGCGCACCGGCCGGCCGGGCGAGGGCGAGTAGGCCCACCGCGGCTTCCCCCTGTCGGTTCCGCCGTCGGGCGGTGGCCGCGTCGCGCGGTCTGCGATGCTGCGGACATGGCATCAGCCCACCCCGCCCCCGGTCCGGTGTCCCCCGAGCCCGTGTCGCCCGACCCGCCCGCCGCGCCGATGCCGCCGCTGCTCACGCAGTCCTGGCTGGACCTGGCGTTCCTGCACTGGGCCGTCGACCCGGCGGACGTCGCTCCGCTGCTGCCGCCGGGAACCGTGCCGGACACCTTCGACGGGACGACGACGTACGTGGGTCTGGTGGCGTTCCGGATGTACCGGGTGGGGGTGCTCGGGCTGCCGGGATTCCCGTATCTCGGGAGCTTCCCCGAGACCAACGTCCGGCTGTACTCCGTGGACGAACACGGTCGGCGCGCGGTCGTCTTCCGCTCGCTCGACGCCTCGCGGCTCATCCCGGTCCTCGTGGCACGGGCCTCGTTCCGGTTGCCGTACGTGTGGTCCCGGATGGGCGTCGAACGGTCCGGCGACCTCCTCACGTACACGAGCCGCCGCCGGCCCGGACCGCGCGGTGCGCGGAGCAGGATCGTGCTGCGGGCCGGGGAGGCGGTCGAGGAGCCGACGCCTCTGGAGCACTTCCTGACCGCCCGGTGGGCCCTGCACACGTCGTTCCTCGGGCGGACCCTGTATCTGCCCAACGCCCATCCGCGCTGGCCGCTGCACCGCGCGGAGCTGGTCGAGTGCGACGAGGACCTGGTGGCGGCGGCCGGGCTGCCCGCGCCGGTCGGGGAGCCGGTGAGCGTGCTCTACTCCCCCGGCGTCCGGGTCCGCTTCGGGCCGCAGCGGAGGCGCCGCCCCGGAGGGTGAACGCACGCCCACCCCACCTCGCCGCCCGATGCGGCACACTGGACGTTTGGCCGCATCCGTGGCCGCACCCCGCAGAAAGGGCCGAAGCGCGTGACCGGACCCCTCATCGTCCAGAGCGACAAGACGCTGCTCCTCGAAGTCGACCACGACCTGGCGGACGCCTGCCGTCGTGCCATCGCGCCGTTCGCGGAGCTGGAGCGTGCGCCCGAGCACATCCACACGTACCGGGTCACCCCGCTCGGGCTGTGGAACGCCCGCGCCGCCGGGCACGACGCCGAGCAGGTCGTCGACGCCCTGGTCGAGTACTCCCGCTACCCCGTGCCGCACGCGCTCCTGGTCGACATCGCCGAGACGATGGCGCGGTACGGGCGGCTCACCCTGTCCAAGCACCCCGTGCACGGGCTCGTGCTCACCACCACCGACCGGCCCGTGCTGGAGGAGATCCTCCGGTCCAAGAAGGTCCAGCCCCTGGTCGGGGCCCGGATCGACCCGGACACCGTGGCCGTGCACCCCTCCGAGCGCGGGCAGGTCAAGCAGACGCTGCTCAAGCTGGGGTGGCCGGCGGAGGACCTCGCGGGTTACGTCGACGGCGAGGCCCATCCGATCGAGCTGGCCGAGGACGGCTGGGCGCTGCGGCCGTACCAGAAGCAGGCGGTCGAAGGGTTCTGGCACGGCGGGTCGGGGGTGGTGGTGCTGCCCTGCGGGGCCGGGAAGACGCTCGTGGGCGCGGGTGCCATGGCCGAGGCCAAGGCCACCACGCTGATCCTCGTCACCAACACCGTGTCCGCCCGGCAGTGGAAGCACGAGCTGGTGAAGCGGACCTCGCTGACCGAGGACGAGATCGGCGAGTACAGCGGGACCCGCAAGGAGATCCGGCCGGTCACCATCGCCACCTACCAGGTGCTGACGACCCGGCGGAAGGGCGTCTACCCGCATCTGGAGCTCTTCGACTCCCGCGACTGGGGCCTGGTCGTCTACGACGAGGTCCACCTGCTGCCCGCGCCCGTGTTCAAGTTCACCGCCGATCTCCAGGCCCGGCGGCGGCTGGGTCTCACGGCGACCCTCGTGCGGGAGGACGGGCGGGAGTCGGACGTCTTCTCGCTCATCGGGCCGAAGCGGTTCGACGCCCCGTGGAAGGAGATCGAGGCGCAGGGCTACATCGCGCCGGCCGACTGCGTGGAGGTCCGGGTCAACCTCACCGACTCCGAGCGGCTGGCGTACGCGACCGCCGAGACGGAGGAGAAGTACCGGTTCTGCGCCACCACCGCCACCAAGCGGAAGGTGACCGAGGCACTGGTGCGCAAGCACCAGGGCGAGCAGACCCTCGTCATCGGGCAGTACATCGACCAGCTCGACGAGCTGGGGGAACACCTGGACGCCCCCGTCATCAAGGGCGAGACCAGCAACGCCCAGCGCGAGAAGCTCTTCGAGGCGTTCCGGCAGGGCGAGATCAGCGTGCTCGTCGTCTCCAAGGTCGCCAACTTCTCCATCGACCTGCCCGAGGCGACCGTCGCCATCCAGGTCTCCGGGACCTTCGGGTCGCGCCAGGAGGAGGCACAGCGTCTCGGCCGCGTCCTGCGGCCGAAGGCCGACGGGCACGAGGCCCGGTTCTACTCGGTCGTCGCCCGCGACACCATCGACCAGGACTTCGCGGCGCACCGCCAGCGGTTCCTGGCCGAGCAGGGGTACGCGTACCGCATCGTCGACGCGGACGAACTGCTCGCCGAGAGCTGAGGGTCCCGGGAGGGGCGGGCGGTCAGCGGCCCCGGCCGACGACGCCCGCCTCCTCCGCGTACTCCCCCAGGACGACGACGCCGAACGCCGTGGTCACGAACACCTTCACGGCGCGCAGGGCGTCTCCGACGCGATGGGGTCGGTGGTGACCGGTGGCCGCGGTCGCGCCGTGCGCGGGCCCGGTCCTGCGGGGGTTCAGGGTGGCTGTGCTCATGTATCCATGGTGCTCCCGTCACCCGTTCGGGCGCGTCGGCCCGCAGACGGAACCCGCGCGCCGGGCGCGTAGCTCTCCGGTGCCATGCCGGGCCCCGGCGTCCCCTACGGGTACCCCTCGCGCCGCCACCTCCGGCGGAGCCCGTAATTCATTTCGACCGCGCACCGCCCTGTGGCTACAATCGCCGGTCTGCCCGCCTCCCGCACCGTGGTACCGGCCTCTCGCTGCCGGCAGCCGGGGGAGCGCCGTCGGCCGGACGGAAACCGGCCGGCACCCACGCGAACCAACCTTCCGAGCGGACCGCCCTGCTCCGGCCCCGGCCGGCCTCAGCGCGCGGTCCGCCGTCCTGCGTTGAAGAGCCGGAGGCAACACCGTGCCCGCGCACGTAGCAGAGAGCGATTCCACCCCCGACCCGATCGACCCCCTGGACCCGTTGGCGCACGAACGTGCCCATCTGGCCGCGTCCCGCGCCGCCCTGCGCGGGATGCGCGAGGACGTCCAGGCCCTCGACATCCGCGATGTCACCGCGGACTGGGTCAGCGCCGCCGTGCTCCAGTCCCAGATCGACGACCGCATCAAGGCGCTCGCCGACCTCTCCCACACCCCGCTGTTCTTCGGCCGCCTGGACTATCTGCACGCCGTCGGCGGCGAGCTGGCCGAGGGCGCGGAGGGCGAGCGGTTCTACATCGGCCGCCGGCACGTCCACGACGCCGCCGGGGACCCCATGGTCATCGACTGGCGTGCGCCGGTCTCCCAGCCGTACTACCAGGCGTCCCGGAAGAAGCCCCAGGACGTCGGGCTGCGCCGCCGCTTCGGTTACACGGGCGGCGAGCTGACCGCGTACGAGGACGAGCACCTCACCGACCCCGCCCAGGACGGTCCCGGAGCCGAGCACGCCGGCCGGCTCCTCCAGGCGGAGATCGAACGGCCGCGCGTCGGCCCGATGCGCGACATCGTCGCCACCATCCAGCCGGAGCAGGACGAGATCGTCCGCAGCGGCCTCCGCGGAACCGTCTGTGTACAGGGCGGGCCCGGCACCGGGAAGACCGCCGTCGGCCTGCACCGGGTGGCGTACCTGCTGTACGCGCACCGCGAGCGGCTCGCCCGCACCGGCACCCTCGTCATCGGGCCGAACCGGTCCTTCCTCCACTACATCGAGCAGGTCCTCCCCGCCCTCGGCGAGCTGGAGGTGAAGCAGGCCACCGTCGACGACCTGGTGCGCGCCGACGTCGAGGTCCGGGGCGAGGACGAGGCCGCCACCGCCGTCGTCAAGGGCGACGCCCGCATGGCCGAGGTGCTGCGGCGGGCCATCCGCTCCCATGTGACCGCCCCCGTCGAGCCCGTCGTCGTGGTGCGCGGGTCCCGGCGCTGGCGGGTGCCCGCGTACGAGATCGAGGAGATGGCCGACGAACTGCTGGCCCGCGACATGCGGTACGGGGCCGCGCACGAGGCGCTGCCGCAGCGGATCGCCCACGCCGTCCTCGTACGGATGGAGGAGGCCGGGGAGGCCCCCGACGACCGGGTGCAGAACGCCGTGGCCCGGAGCCCTGCCGTGAAGGCCGCCGTCAAGGCGATCTGGCCCGCCGTGGAGCCGGCGAAGCTGGTGCTGCGGCTGCTCTCCGACCCGGAGTTCCTGGCCACGCACGCGGAGGGCCTGCTCGACGAGGACGAGCAGAAGCGGCTGCTGTGGGCGAAGCCCGCCCGCAGTGTGAAGTCCGCGAAGTGGTCGGCGGCCGACGCGGTGCTGATCGACGAGGCCGGTGACCTGATCGCCCGTACGCACTCGCTCGGCCATGTCGTCCTCGACGAGGCGCAGGACCTGTCCCCCATGCAGTACCGGGCGGTGGGGCGGCGCTGCTCGACCGGTTCGGCCACCGTCCTCGGCGACCTCGCGCAGGGGACGACGCCGTGGTCCACGGAGAGCTGGGGCGAGGCGCTGTTCCACCTGGGCAAGGCGGACGCGGTGGTGGAGGAGCTGACCGCCGGTTTCCGCGTGCCGCGCGAGGTCATCGCGTACGCCTCCCGGCTGCTGCCCGCGATCTCGCCGGGCCTCACGGCGGTGGAGTCGGTACGTGAGTCGCCCGGCTCGCTGGTCGTACGGGAGGTTCCGGGCGGTGCGGACGGCCTGGACGCGGCCGTCGTCGCCGCCTGTGAGGAGTCGCTCGGCCACGAGGGGTCGATCGGGCTGATCGCCGCCGACGCCCGGATCCCGGCGCTGGGCGCGGCCCTGGCGGCGGCGGGGCACGCGTTCCTCTCCCCCGGTGAGGAGACCACCGCCGCCTCGCGGCTGACGCTGGTGCCCGCGTCGCTGGCGAAGGGCCTGGAGTACGACTACGTGGTGCTGGACGAGCCGGCGTCCGTGGTCGACGGCGAGCCGGACGAGCGGACCGGGCTGCGGCGGCTGTACGTGGCGCTGACCCGTGCGGTGTCCGGGCTGACCGTGCTGCACGCGGCCCCGCTGCCGGAGGCGTTGGCGGAGGCGGAGGCGTTGGCCTAGGCGTAGGCGTTGGCCTAGGCGTAGGCGTAGGCGGAGAGCGGGCGGGGCGGGCTTTCCCGAGGGCCCGAGAGCCCGAGGGCCCGAGAGCCGATGGCGCCGGGCGTGAGGCCGTCGGGAAGGCGGGCCCCTTCCCGACGCCTGTTCCCCGCTCCCCCGCGCGGGCCTCAGGCGTCCAGCGCCTCGCGCCACTCCCGTACGGCTGCCGCGTCGACCGGGGCGGACCAGCCCCGGGGCCGGGCCGCGCCGCCGATGTGGACCGCGTCGATCCCCGCCGCCCGCAGCCGGGGCAGGTGGTGCAGGTGGAGGCCGCCGCCGACCAGGACCTGCGCCTGGTATCCCGGTTCGCCGGTACGGGCCGCCTCGGCCAGGAGGGTCGGGATGCCCGCGTCCACCCCGGCCGGGGACCCCGCCGTGAGGAACGTGTCGAGGCCGGGCAGGTCGGCGAGCTGCTTGCGCAGGGCGTCGCGGTCGGCGGCCCGGTCGATCGCCCGGTGGAACGTCCACCGGCACCCGTCCAGCTCGGCGACGAGCCGCTCCACGGCGACGAGGTCGGCGTGGTCCTCCGCGTCGAGGAAGCCGAACACGAACTCGTCGGCCCCGGCCGCCCGCAGCTCGTGGGCCTTGCCGACCAGTACCTCGATGTCTCCGGCGGCGAACCCGTCCGCCACCCTGAGCATCACGCGCAGCGGGATGTCCACGGCGGACCTGATCGCCGCGAAGGTCTCCCGCGACGGTGTCAGACCGTCGGCGGCCATGTCGGTGACCAGTTCGAGGCGGTCTGCACCACCGGCCTGGGCAGCGACCGCGTCCTCCGCGTCGAGAGCGATCACCTCCAGGACTGCACGGTTGCTCATGGGTCCCCATTCCTCCGATACACAGCTATAGGTCTAGTCCAATGCCAGCCTACGGGTCGTTCGACGGGCAGCGCAGCCCTCTATCTGAACGCACGGCCGCGGTGACGCGCGACCCGGCCCCGCAGGCGAGTGACGGACCCCGTCGGCCACGCCTTGCACTTCATAGGGGCGGGGGGTATACATGAGGAGAGAAGAAGATACCCCCTAGGGGTATCTGGACGGCTTCAGGGAGGACCCCGTGTCCGCGCACTCCGCCACCACCGCCACCACCGCTTCCGGCTCCGACGCCGGCACCGCCGCGGTCGAGCTCGCGATCGGCGGGATGACCTGCGCCTCGTGCGCGGCCCGTGTCGAGAAGAAGCTCAACCGGATGGACGGCGTCGAGGCGACCGTGAACTACGCCACCGAGAAGGCGAAGGTCACCTACCTGGGCGCCGACGTGTCCGTCGAGGACCTGATCGCGACCGTCGAGGCCACCGGCTACACCGCCCGGCCGCCCGCTCCGCCCGCCGCTGCCACCGCCGCTCCACCCGGGGGCGACGACACGGAACGGAGCGCGGACGACGACGGGCTCACCACCCTGCGCCAGCGCCTGGTCACCGCCGTGCTCCTCGCCGTCCCGGTGATCGCGATGGCGATGATCCCGGCGCTCCAGTTCGACTACTGGCAGTGGCTCTCGCTGACGCTGGCCGCACCGGTCGTCACCTACGCCGCCTGGCCGTTCCACCGTGCCGCCTGGACCAACTCGAAGCACGGCGCGGCAACGATGGACACGCTGATCTCCGTCGGCACGTCGGCCGCGTTCCTGTGGTCGGTGTGGGCGCTGTTCTTCGGGACCGCGGGCATGGTCGGGATGACGCACCCCTTCGAGCTGACCATCGCCCGCAGTGACGGCGCCGGGAACATCTATCTGGAGGCGGCGGCCGGGGTGACGGCGTTCATCCTCGCCGGGCGCTACTTCGAGGCCCGCTCGAAGCGGAAGGCCGGGGCGGCGCTGAAGGCGCTGCTGGAGCTGGGGGCGAAGGAGGTCACGGTCCTGCGCGACGGCGTGGAGACGACGATCCCGACCGCCGCGTTGCAGGTCGGGGACCGTTTCGTGGTGCGTCCCGGGGAGAAGATCGCGACGGACGGAACCGTCGTCGAGGGCTCGTCCGCCGTGGACGCCTCCATGCTCAC